>CALWAA010000078.1 GCA_944372725.1 uncultured Bacilli bacterium
AGATGTTGTTAATCTTCTTTTTTGATGGAAAAATATGCTAGGAATATTGTATTTTGTAATTTTCTATGATATATTAAACTTAAAGGTATTGTTCCAATTGCGGTAGGAGTATCATTTTGAGTTAACTACGTAAATGCTTTAAAGGGTGAAAAACAAAATTTGACTAATAATTCTAGTAATGTTACTCTTCAATCTGTTCTGGGAAGTGGAACAGCGATAGCTAATATGGTTTTAGGGATTATTGCTGGCATTATTTTAAATCTTATTACAATTTTCCTTTGTGTAGCTGAATATATAATTATTGCCGGTTAAAGATTAGTTTTGAAAATTAATTTTTTTCTTGACAATATGTATAAACTTTGTATATACTATTATTGGGTGTTATATTTATGGAAGCTAAAATTCAAAAGTGGGGTAATTCTGAAGGAATTCGTATTCCTCATAATATTATTAAAGAACTTCATTTAAAGACAAATGATATTGTTGATATTAAACAGAAAGGAAATCAAATTATTATTACTAAATTAAATCCTAAAATTTCTTTGCAAGAAAGAATTCATGCATATCAAGGAGAAAATTTGTGTAAGGATTTTGTTTGGGATGATGCACAAGGTAAAGAAATATGGTAAGACAAAAAGTATATATTCCGATGAAGCGTGATATTGTTTTTGTAGATTTCAGTCCAATTAAGGGACATGAACAAAAAGGGTTTAGACCTGCTGTTATTATTAGTAATAATCCTTTTAATCAATTTACAAAAATGGTTATTGTTTGTCCAATTACATCAAATACTAAAGAATTTCCTACACATTACCCTTTAAAAGATACAAAAAAAATTAGTGGTTCTGTTTTGTGTGAACATATTCGTAGTATTGATTATGAAGTAAGAAACTTAGAATATGTAGAGAAAATGAGTGAAAGAGATTTTGCTAATGTAATCGATTTAATGAATTCTTGTATTGAAGATTAGTTTTGAAAATTAATCTTTTTTCATATATTTTTATTGGTGGAATGTATGAGTTTAAAATTAATTATACAAGGTTTTATTGTTGGAATTGGTAAAATTATTCCCGGAGTGAGTGGGGCAATGTTAGCGATGCTAATGGGATTGTATGAACCTTTGATGGAGGCAGTAACTAGATTTTTTGATGATAAAAAAAGACATTTTTATTTGTTATTTCATTTTGGAATAGGACTTTTTTTGGCAATTATTTTGTTTAGTAGAATTATTCTTTTTTTACTTGCTAATTATTATGATGTAACTATTTATTTGTTTTTGGGGCTTATTATGGGAACGATTTTTAGGTTTAAGCGTCAAGTTTCTTTTAAACGAAAAAATAAGTTTCTTTTTGTAATTTCTTTTATGATTTTATTTATTATTCCTTTTTTTGAAAGTACGCAGTTATTTGTTTTTCAAAAAAATATTTTTCATTATCTTTATGTTATGATGCTTGGGGGGATAGATGCCGTAACATCAATTGTTCCTGGTATTAGTGGTACGGCAATATTTATGATGCTTGGTTCCTATGAATTTGTTTTGAATGTTTTAGCTAATCCTTTTTCATTTTTGTTTGTTCTTTATTTTTTAGGTTTGATACTCGGAGTTATTTTTACTTGTTATATGATGTATTATTTGTTAAAAAAGTGGAAGAATGAAACTAATGTAGTTATTTTTGCTTTTTCTTTGTCTTCGGTTTTAATGCTTTTTTTAAATGTATGTAATATTATTAATATATTTTTGATTTTAATATTTGTTATAGGAGTATTTGTTGGATATCAGTTAGATAGGTAGCAAAAATATCATTTTTTGCTTGATTTTTTTCTTAGTTTGTGATAGATTATAAATGAACACGAGAGTGTTTTTTTAAATACTTAAATTTAGAGGGGAAATAATATGGCAAAAAAAGTGGAAGAAAAAGATGTTAAAAAAACAAAAAAGAAAACAGAAATTAAAAAGGATAAAAAGACAAAAGAAAAAGTAAAAAAAGAATCTTACTTTGAAGGAGTAAAAAATGAACTTTCAAAAGTAAAATGGCCTACTAAGAAAGATGTTTTAAAGTATACGATTGCTACTTTAGTTTTTATTGTTATTTTAGTAGTATTCTTTGTCTTAATTAGTTTACTTATGTCTATTATAAAGGGGGCTTTTAACTAATGGAAAAAGAGTGGTATGTTGTTAATACTTATTCTGGTCATGAATCAAAAGTGAAAGAAAAATTGGAAGCTAGAACAGAATCTATGGGAATGCAAGATTATATTTTCCGAGTAATTGTTCCTGAAACTACAGAAGTTGAAGTAAAAGATGGGCAAAAAAAAGAAAAGAAAAAGAAAATGTTTCCAGGATATGTATTAGTAGAAATGATTATGAGTGATGAAGCATGGTACATCGTTCGTAATACGCCTGGTGTAACTGGATTTATAGGTTCTAGTGGTAAAGGTGCTAAACCAACTCCACTTCTTCCAAGTGAAATTGATAAAATACTTGCTGGTATGGGTATGAGTCGTGTTAACATTGAATCAGAAATGGCTGTTGGCGATAAAGTTAGTATTATTGATGGTCCGTTCAAAGGTATGATGGGTAAAGTTGATTCTATAGACTTAGAAAATAATCGTTTAAATGTTTTAATTGATTTATTTGGTCAAGAAACACCAGTTGAAGTTGAAGTTTATCAAGTTAGTAAAGCTTAAGAATCGAGAGTAAGAAAAAAATCTTGCTCTTTTATTATGGAAAATGATAAACTATTATTAGGAAGTGATGATATGATTTATCCAACATTTATTAAAAAGGGTGATATGGTAGGAGTTAGTGCACCATCTTATGGAGTAACAAGAGAAGTGAAAGTAAGAGCGCTAAATATGGCTATTTCTAAATTAAATGAAAAGGGGTATCAAATTTTAGAGACACCTCATGTTAGAAGAAATGAGGATTATGCAAGTGGTGATGCGAAAATGCGAGCACAAGAACTAGAAAGCTTATATCAAAATCAAGATGTGAAAGCAATTATATGTGCTACAGGTGGAGAATTTTTGCTCGAAATGTTATCTTACTTTGATTTTTCGGTAGTGAAAGATAATATTAAATGGTTGCAAGGATATTCAGACCCAACAGGGTTATTATTTACGATTACAACAAACTATGATATTGCAACTATTTATGGACATAACTTTGTAGGTTTTGGAATGAATCCTTGGCATGAATCAATAGAAAATAATTTAAAAATTTTAGAAGGCAATTTAGTTCTTCAAAAAAGTTTTCCAATGTATGAAGGTGAAGAGGTAGAGCAAGTTTTAGGAACAGAAGAATATGTTTTAAATACGCCTGTTTGTTGGAAAAATTTAAATAGTGAGAATGATATTAAAATAGAAGGACGAATGATTGGTGGCTGTATAGATATTATTACCGAACTTTTTGGTACTCGTTTTGATAAAACAAAAGAATTTATCGAAAAATATAAGAATGAGGGAATTGTTTGGTATTTTGATAATTGTGAATTATCTAGTGAGGATTTAGTTCGTACTTTGTGGAAATTTAAGGATAATGGTTGGTTTCATCATTGCAATGGTATTATTTTTGGCAGAAGTGCGTGTCATGAAAGTAATTATGGAATATCTTTTGAAGAAGCAATAGGACGAGTACTAGGCGAGTTAAATATACCTATTATTACAGGTGCTGATTTTGGACATGTTCCACCAAGAATGACTATTATTAATGGAGGGTATGCTATCATAACATCCAAAGATGGAAAGGGAACTATAAGTTTTAGGTTGAAATAGAATTATGAAGCGTTTATTAC
Source organism: uncultured Bacilli bacterium (assembly GCA_944372725.1). Lineage (GTDB taxonomy): Bacteria > Bacillota_I > Bacilli_A > RF39 > UBA660 > Caccenecus. Next base: position 3,795 of record CALWAA010000078.1, read on the forward strand.
AGATTAGTTTAGATACTTTATTATCTTCTATTATGCCAATTATTACTTGGATGTTTTTAGGGTTTATTTTTACTAAAGAAATATCTAATGTTTTTTCGTTAACTTATCCTCTTCAATTTGTATATTTACTTTTTGTATCCCTTTTTGGAATTGGACCAAATATTACAGAGCAAAAACTTAAAAAGAAAAATGTTGTTTCCACTAATTTGCTTTTAGGGACAATAATTGTGGGATTATTTACTTTGCTTATTGTTTGTCATATAGATAATTACATTTCTTTTATGAATATGGATATTTATACTTATCATGATTTTGGTATTTATTCTGTAATTTCTATTTATTTTAGTTTTCTTATTCAAATATTTAGTCAAAAGCTCTATTATGAAAATAAAAATAATAGTGCTAATAAAATGAATGTTATTTATCATTTACTTAGCTTTTTTTCTATTATTATTTTTTCAATTATTGCGCAAAGGGAAATGTATGCTATAGTAGTTAGTTTAATTATTCAGTTTTTGATGGTTTGTTATGTATTTGTTTTATATTTTCGATTTTCTAAATGGAATGTTTGCTTTATAGATAATGCTAGATTTACTTCTTTTGGTCTTTTATCTAATCTCGGCATGTTTCTTATTTATGGAATAGGTTTTGGTAATAGTTTTTCTTATGGTATTAAGTATTTAAGTGCTATAAATTTTGAGGCATTAACTACTGATGCGCAGTGGGATGTTTTAACAAGTGTTGATACCGCAGTTAGAATTGATTTAGCAAAGGATCAATTTAATTATAAAGAAAGTCTTAAAAATGCTTATAAATTGCTTGCTTTATTAATTGGTAGTATATTACTTATGAATTTTATTTTGTATTGGTATTATACTCCTGATTTGGATATTTTAATTATTCTTTTAATGATACAGATTTTTGATATGTTAATTCACCCTTTAACAGCTCTTCGAATGGGGTATTTGCAAGTAAATATGAATAGCAAAAAAATTAATTTTTATTATTTAATTTCTAGAATAGGAAGAACTTTATGTTCTTTTATTCCTAGTGCTTTTTGTACTTATATTGGTCAAATATTTTCGGGAGTTTATTTATTTATCTTATCTCATGTTAAATGCAGAAAAGTTAAAGATTTTCAGTTAAGGAGTAAAAATTAAATTTTTTAAAATTTATATGTAATTCGCTTGAATTTCGTACATTCGTTTGATATAATTAAGCTATGAAAATCAGTGGGGTGAAAATATGAATGATATTATTTTAAAAAATGAGAAAATCGAGGATTTAATTTATGAAATTCGTGGTAAACAAGTGATGCTTGATAGTGATTTGGCAAAACTTTATCAAGTAGAAACAAAACGTATTAATGAAGCAGTAAAAAATAATAAAGATAAGTTTCCGGAAAGATTTTCGTGGAAATTAACTAAGGAAGAATTAGAAAATTTGAGGTCGAAATTTTCGACCTCAAGTTTGGTAACACATGGTGGAAGACGATATGCTACAAGAGTTTTTACGGAGCAGGGTGTTGCTATGCTTGCTA
>CALWAA010000079.1 GCA_944372725.1 uncultured Bacilli bacterium
TAAACCCTTATAAACAAAGGTTAAAATGATGATTTTTTAATTGTCAAACTACAAAACTCGGGTTATACCAAAAAATAATTAAAAAAGCACTCTTAGTAAGTATCATACAAAAGAGTACTTAAAAAAGCAAGCAAAAGTGTTCGACAAAGTTTGCAACATCTATTTATTACTTCAAGTATTTAATTCCACTAACTCAACGATAAACTTAATAGTATTCATTATATCTGTATAGCTTATCTCTCTAGCAAAAATATATTTCTTTTGAAATTTATCCCATTGTTTTAATATATATTCACTCACTTTAATATTTTCAAAAATTTCCCTTGCCTGATTTAAAAGCTCATATGTGTTTCTTCTCAAACAAGTTTCTTTAATTGCCATAAATAAATTATCGGCATTTATTTTATGTTTATAAAGCTTAAGCAAAACATACATATCATAATAATCTTTCATTCTAGTATTATTGACATTACTATCTAAAAAAGTTTCAAATTTCTCAGCAATAATTGTTTCTTTACTAAAAGCCAGAATTTCAATATTTACTTCATCAAATAAAGATGTATAAGAAAGTAGTAACTCTTTTGGTACAATAGGGTCTCCAGTAGTAATATCAATATGCAAAACTACACAAATATTTTCTTTTTTACCAATTAAACTAATTTTATAACCATTATATTTATCTAATAATCGTATATCTTGAACTTTAGAAAATGTAAAAATAATTCCATCATTAACTTCTAAATTAATAATTTCTTTTATAATTTTAATTATAATCTCCTTTTCCAAGCAAATATTTTTAATCATCATATCCATATCTTGAGTAGTTCTTCTAGTATCTCCTATCATAATTGATAAAAGAAGCCCTCCTTTTAAAATAAAATTATACTTATACTTGCTAACAGAAATACGATATAATAATCTTTCAAAAAAATACATTTGTAATAAATCTTGTGAGAAAACTCCAGTTTGTAATGATTTCATTTTAATTTTATATTTTAAACTATCTGCATTCATTACATTAATATTTCAATATATTTATTTATTTCTCCCTCCACATTAAGTTTTTTAGCATATTCTCTTAATTTAACAAAATTCTTCTTTGAACTTGAAATATAAGTTTTAAAAGCATATCTTATAATTTCTATATCTTGATTATTAATATCTTTAATCATATCACATAGACATCTTTCTATATCATAAACAAATATGCTTTTTCCTTGCGGACTATCTACACTTATTTTACCTAAATTAAATAATTCTTTATTTACGTAATATAAAGATACATCTTTATTATTTTGTAAGCTCGCATGATATCCAAATGGAACAGTAATATCATAAGAAAGAGGAACTCTTTCACTAAAGCCTAATAGATATAAGGCTGTAGCATGTGAAAATATAGCATAATTAGAAGAATATACTAAATTATAGTATTCATCTCCCCAACAGTTAGGAAGCACATACAACCCTCTTTTAACTCTTTCAATAAGTTTCTTTGTAACCATTCTAACTAAAGTTTTTCTAAAAATGCCTAATTCTTCTGCTTCTTTAGTTGTAATCATACCAAAATTTTTCTGCATAGTCGTTAAAACTAATTCTTCTTGTTTCATTTTAACGCCCCTTTCTACTTAAATTATAACATATTTTAAGTAGTTTGTAACCATTTTTTAAAAGCCTCGTATCTATCTTACTTTGAAATAAAAGAAAAAGCAAGGAAAAGCGTTCGACAAATTATTTATGTTTTCTTAAACTTCTAATAAGTGGAGTATGTAAAGATGTTAATATATTATATTCTGTTTCTAGAGAACATTCATAAGACATATCTAATCTAGAGCAAAAAAGTTCAAAGTCTTCAAGTGTCAAAGGATAGTTAAAATCAGTCCCTACTTCTAAATCAATGCTTGGAGTTACATAAGATTTATTTTTTGATTTATCATACAAAAATGCTTTATAACGCACATATTCACTTCCTGGATAAATAAGGGCGCCACTCGCATAACAAGTATGCATTTTTCGGGCTTTTAATATTTCTACTACAGGATAAAAATAAACTTTATCACCAGGAAATAAATAAGTACTTTCATTTTCCAAAGATTGATTTTCAACTATAAAATATAATTCACTAATACTTTTCCCATACAAAAAATCGATATCGGGATATAAAGAACAAAGTTTATCATATTCATTATCATACATCATTAAATATTTAGGATAATTTAATAATTCATATCTATTAAATATAGTCCAATTCTCATCATTAACTTCATACTTCATCTTACTACACCTATTTCATTTTAACATCAAATAAATTTTAAAACAACACAATATACATTTATTTACAAAGAAAAAGCTATCTAAAAAGATAACTTTTACTCAACAACTGTATATGGGTCTGTTGACGTACCGGAACCGGTAAAACGTGTATCGGTCTTTAAATTGATGACTGGTCGGACACCAGAACTACGATTTACACCACCATTAGCACCAAGATTGGCACCTTCGTTAACAACATATACGGCCGCCCTAGATTCCGATCTACCAAAATTAGATGGTGTCATTGTCCAATAAACTAATCCAGTATAAAGATAATTTTGACGTGTACTACCTAAATTTGGTATTCCACCAAATAATGCTTCATCGGCAGTAATAAGTCCGATTGAAACTTTAATGATATCATTATTACTACATGTTAAAATTGGCCTTACATCATCACTTATTCTCTTATACGCTGCATAATATAGGGTACCTTTTGAACTCCACGATGCTGTTCTACTAGTATCTAAATTTCTATCACTACAAAAACCAGCTGTATTATCAATATATTTTCCATAATCTTCTAAAAGGCTACTATTATACCAGCTATTTAAAACTTCATATATTGTGCTATTTGAATTTTGTCCATGCTGTTGTCCTAAAGTATACTTTAAACCGACATACTCACTTTGAAAATAATTTGTATTAAAAGCACTTGTGTTATCAAGTTGTGTTCCTGCTCCTGTAGTAGCAGTACTCGTACCATTATAAATTAGTCTTGTACTTCCATCTCCATTTACTCTTATAATTCGCCAGTAGTACCCTCCAAATTGAACCCAGTTATCGGTTGGCTGCCCTGCAAAATAATAACTTGTACCTGCCCAATCTGTAGTTTGAAATACTGTTTTCGTCGTAGTTTGTGTATATGCACCACTAAAACTACCTCTATTTCCTATGTTATACCCTGCTATAATTTCAGACATCGTATTTCCCGGCTTTTCTGTTTCTATTGCTTGACTAACTGTATTTACATTTCCAGCATCATCTACTGCTTGTACTGAAATATTATAACTTGTTCCTGCCTCTAAATTATTAAATGTATAAGTATAACTATTATCACTTGTATCTATATCAACATAGTTACTTCCATTATCACTACTAAATCGATATTGGGTTATTCCACTATGACTATCACTTCCACTTACTGTTACACTAATACTGTTTTCTGTTACACTTGTATTGGTGATACTTATTGTTGGATTTTCTCCATCTACTTTATACGCTTCACTACATCCCTCTCCTACTTGATTATATTCATCCGTTATTCTGACACATAACTTTTGAGGATTAGCATTACTATTTAATGTGGTTGTAAAGGAATTATCTCTGTAATGGATGCTATCTCATTTGGTGTACAACTATCTTCTGTTGTTACACAATATGCTACATCATAGTTTCCTGTTTGAGTTGTTATATTACTTGTTAAATTAACACTTTTATACCATCCATTATTTCCACTTGTGGTTGTTCCAACAAACATAACACTTGGATTAGTATATTTATTTCCCTCTTCTATCGTAATATTTCCTTTAATTGTACTTCCTATATCATCATTTTGATTATCATCTAAATTTGGATATTCAAATACTATATAATAATATATTTCTTTTCCCTCTGGTTCAGTGAGTATGATTTCATCACTCTTTAAAGTTGTTTTTCCTTCTCCTTTGGTAATAGTTCCACTATTAATTGGACTTCCTAAACTATCTATATTATGACCAGTACATTCTTCATAATAAATAGTATTTATTCCTACTCTTTCTTCTTTTACACTACAATTATAACTAGCATCTATATTTTCTTCTGTTTTATATATAGTGTAGTTAATTGGTGTTTTAAATGTATTACTTCCATTAAATATTACATTAAATATAATAGGTTCATTTTCTCCTCTACCTGTTACTTTAATACTTGCTATAGCTTGATGTCCAGGATAAATATCAAGATTACTAAACGATATATTTCCATCTGCTTGTACACCTTCTGATTCAACTGTTGCTGTTAGACCTGTTGCAACTCCACCACTACCTGTAACACTACTAGTGGCACTAAAATATGCAAAAGATACTCCTGCTGATAAAAGTAACACTCCTACTAAATATAAAGCAAAAACTTTTTGATTTTTTAATTTCTCTAATACTTTCATACTACCATCCTATACTTTCCTTATTAGGATAATCTTTTTATCCTAAATTCATACCTTATAAAATATTACACAGGTATATTTTAACTATATTAAGCATAAAGTATTATTGAAAAATAATCAATATATTTATGTTATTTTACAGCATTTTTGAATATGAAAAAAGTGATTATTTAACATAACCACATTCTTCACATAATATCTTTTTATTTTTTTCTACTAATAAATTTCTACAGTTTGGACAAACCTCCCCAGTTGGCTCATACCATGTGGCATATTTACACTTAGGGAAATTACTACATCCATAAAATACTTTTCCTTTTTTTGTAGTTCTCGCAATAATATCATGACCACATTTTGGACATTTAGCATAAGTTTTTATTTCTTTTACTTCTTTTTTTACATATTTACAAGTTGGATAATTACTACATGCAACAAACTCGCCATATTTACCTTTGCGAACTACTAAATCACTACCACACTCTGGACAAACTTCACCTGTTTTTTCTGGTTCTTTTTTCTCCATTTCTTTAAAAGCTTTCTCAACTAGAGGGGCAAATTCATCATAAAATTTTTCTAATACTTCTACATTATTTAATTTATGTTCGGCAATTTCATCAAGTTCTGTTTCCATATTTGCTGTATATTCTACATTGACAATATTACTAAAGAATTCTTGTAATTTGTCATTTGTTTCAAAACCAATTTCGGTTGGATAAAACTTTTTGTCATCTAATTTTACATAGCCTCTATCTTGAATGGTTTTCATAATTGTTGCATAAGTACTAGGTCTACCAATTCCTAATGCTTCCATTTCTT
>CALWAA010000080.1 GCA_944372725.1 uncultured Bacilli bacterium
GTAAAATATAATAATACATTTCATGATAGATATTTTATATTAGATAATGAAATAGTTTATCATTGTGGTGCTAGTATTAACCGGATTGGTTATAAAACATTTTCTATTAATTTGATTGATGATAGGGATATTTGTAGTTTGTTGATTGATAAAATAAGTAAGATTTAAGAAGTATTATTTTATTTGCTATTAATAAAGTTTAAATTATTTTTTGGAAAGATTTAGCTTTATAAAACTTTTATGGAATATGAAAAAGCAACTGTTTGGTTGCTTTTTACTTTAATAATTTTTTTTCTATATAAGTAATGATTTTATAAAGTACAAAAGAAATAATAATTAAGATGACAATACCGCTCATAACCATATCTAAATTAAATACTTGAGTTCCATATATAATTAAATAACCAAGTCCACTTTGACTTACTAAGAATTCACCCATAATAACACCAATTAAAGTCATGGATATATTTAGTTTTAAACTAGATATAATTGTTTTGTATGAGGCAGGAATTGTTAGTTTTAATAAGATATCTAATCTACTAGCATTAAATGTTTTAAATAATTTAATTAAATCTTTATCAATATTATTGAATCCATTATAAATACTCATAATTCCGACAATTAAATTAATGAGTAGGGCCATGACAATAATTGATTTAGTATTGGCACCAGCAATAATGATGATTAATGGTCCTAAGGCTACTTTGGGTAGGCTGTTTAACATGGTTAAATAAGGGTCTATTATTTTATTTAATATTTTAAATTCATAGAGAATGATAGCTATGATAAAACTTAGAGTAATTCCGAGGATAAAAGCAATTAGGGTTTCATACAGAGTAGTTAGGATATGACCTATAAGATTATAATTTAGATAGAGATTTTTAATGGTTTCTATTACTTTGGATGGGGATGAAAAGATAAAGGGATTTATTATTTTATATTTGCTTAATAATTCCCACATGATAAGGAATCCTGCTAGTATTAAGATTTGAAAAGTGATAACGATAATTTTTTCTCTTCTTATTTTTTTTAAATAATTAAGATGCTCTTTCGTCATGATAAGCTAAATCCTTCCAAATTAAATCATAATAATAAGCAAAATTTTTATCTTTTCTGTTTTCAATAGGACTTCCGTTTTTCTCTCTTCTTATTTTATAGATATTTTTAATTTCACATGGTCTATCACTTAAAACAATTACGCGGTCAGAAATGCTGATTGCTTCGGCTAAATCATGGGTTACCATTAAAGCTGTTTTTCCTTCTTCCTTAATAATTTTATAAACATCATCACTTACTTTTAATCTTGATTGATAATCAAGTTTGCTAAATGGTTCATCTAATATTAAGATATCTGGTTTTAGAGCAAGAGTACGAATTAAAGCTACTCTTTGTCTCATTCCGCCTGATAATTCATTAGGACATTTTTCTAGGAAATTAGAAAGTCCATATTTTTTAAATAATCCTCTTACATATTGGATATTTTCTGTGTTTTTTTCTTTTTTGATTTCTAATCCTAAAAGGGCATTATCTATTACTTTTCTCCAAGGTAACATGGAATCACTTTGAAGCATATATCCTAATTTTAAATTTTTATTTAATTCAATTGTTCCTTTTGTTTTGGTATCCATATTCGTTAGGATATTTAAAAGGGTAGATTTGCCACATCCTGATGGTCCGACAATTGATACAAATTCACCTTCATATATATCAAAAGTTATATCCTTTATAGCTTCTATTTCATCTTTTTTAGAATAATAAACTTTATTTAAATTTTTAATACTTAATAATTTATTCATATAAATTATGAATTAAATTACTATAAGGGACATAATCATCTAATAAGTTATTATCAATTAGCATATCTTGTAAATTGTTAAAACTACTTTCGGTTATATATGGGGTAGAAAGCCATGAATCATACTTTTTATAGTTATCAATAATGGTTATGATATCATTTAGGGCACTATCCGGAAATTGAGGTAAAATTACTTCGGCAACTTCACTGCTTTCATGAGTTAGTGTGTATTCTAGGCCTTTTGCAATCGCATGAGTAAAGCCACTTAATAATTCTTCATTGTTTTCTAAGTAACTTTTGCGAGCATAAAAGGCTGTATATGGTACTTCACCGGATAATCTACCAATAGAATCAACAATACAAGCATTTGATACGTTTACAACAGTAGTAGCGGTTGGTTCAAATAAATTGACATAATCACCAATTCCCCCAATAAATGAACCAGAAAGACTAGCAAAATCAATAGAGTAATTAACGTTAATTTTATTTACATCAATATTTGCATTTTTCATGGCATTTAAGAAATTAACGGCAGGCATTCCTCCAGCGCGTCCAACTAATATTTCACTTCCATATAAATCGCTTAGTTTAAATTCATCACTACAATCTCTTGCTAAAATAAATTGACCATCTCTTTTGGTAAGTCCGGCAAATGTTATTAAATAATCTTCTTCACCACCTGCGTAAATATAGATGGATGATTCTGTACCAGCAAAACCAACATCAACCGTATCAGATAAAACGGCTGCACTAACTTTATCAGCACCACTTGTAAGTATTAAATCTATTTCTATTCCTTCTTCCTCAAAATAACCATTTTCAATTGCTACATACAAGGGAGCATAAAAAACACTATGAGTTACTTCGGCAAGTCTAATCGTTGTTAAATTATTATCATTATCTTTTTTATCTGTTAATTTTATGGCAGTAATAACAATAACAACAATTAAGATAATAGCAATTAAAATGGCAATTATTTTCTTTTTCAAAATATATTCCTCCTTTATATATTCCAATGTATTATATTCGCTTTTTTATAAAGGGTTATTTTTAATTCTTTAATCTAAATATCAAAAAACGTACAAAATGTACGAAAATACTAATTAAATATGTACAAATTGTACGTTTTTTGATATAATTGTACTGAAAGGAGAAGTATTATGAACAGAAAAATAATGAAAGAATTAGAGTTGTGGAAAGAGGATTACAAGAAACCTCTTATGTTGGTTGGAGCTAGACAAACTGGAAAGACATACATTTTGGAGGAGTTTTGTAAAAATTATTTTGAACATTATGTTTATATTAATTTAGAAAAAGAAAGTAATATTTCGGATATTTTTAATCAGACAATTGATCCTGATGAAATAATAGAAAGTATTAAAGTTTTGAAAAATATTAATTTTGATGTAGAAAATACCATTTTGTTTTTAGATGAAATACAAGTGTGTGAAAGAGCAATTACTTCTCTTAAGTATTTTTGTGAAAGTGATAAGCCATATAAAATTGTATGTGCGGGTTCTTTGCTTGGAGTTAAAATTAAGCGTTTCGCATCTTCTTTTCCAGTTGGTAAAGTACAACTTAAATATTTATTTCCAATGGATTATGAAGAATTTTTGATGGCACTTGATGAGAATATGCTTATAGAAGAAATCAAAAAGCATTATCAAAATAATATGCCTATGTTAGATGCCATTCATGAAAAAGCTCTTCTTTTATATAAAACTTATTTAATATTAGGAGGAATGCCAGCGGTTATTTCAGATTATATTCAAAAAAATAAATCTTTAGCAGATACTTCATTAGAATTACAAGATGATATTATTACCTCTTATCTTGCTGATATGAATAAATATACTGAAAATACAGAAAGTATTAAAAATAGTAAAATATATCATGCAATTCCAAAAGAGCTTGCCAGAGAAAATAATACATTTAAATATAGCTTAGTTGATAAAGATGCGAGAAAAGTTAGATATGAAAGTAGTTTGGATTGGCTTTTAGCTAGTGGAATGGTATTAAAATGTGGATTAGTATCTAAATCTGAATCACCTTTAATAGCTTTTGATAACTTAGATAAATTTAAGTTATATTTAAGTGATGTAGGAATTCTTAGAAGTTTAGCTAATATTGATTATAGAGAAATTCTTTATGATATGAATGAGATGTATAAAGGTGTTTTAACTGAAAATTATGTAGCATGTGAGTTTTATGCGAAAACAAGGGAACTTTATTATTATCAATTCAAACAATATGAAATTGATTTCTTAATTAAAATAGATGGGAATATTATACCTGTGGAAGTAAAAAGTGGAAGAAGAGTTAATAGTAAAAGCTTAAAAGAATACATGGATAAATATAAACCAGCTTATGGTATTAGAATTAGTACTAAAAATTTTGGATTAGAAAATAATATTAAATCTGTTCCTTTATATGCTGTATTTTGTATTTATGGTAAAATTTAAAAAAGTTTTTCCATTCTATCCAAAAAACTTTTAAATTACCACAACGTTTTACTTTTGATAATATTATATTTCTGATGTTTATGATTCTATTTTATTAAAAGATTTTGTTGATAGATTAGGTATAACAGATATTCCTTCCTTTAATAAAATTTTACAATATATATTGGAAACAGAAACAAAAGAGTTTAGTGTTACCAATGTTCTTTCTTATTTAGAAAAGAATAATCAGAAAATAGCAACTGATACTTTGTATAAATAGGTAGAAGCAATATGTTCCACTTTTATTATGAATAGGGTTTATCGTTATGATATTCATGGTAAAAGTGTTTTGAAAACTTTAAATAAGTTTTATGCGACAGATTTTGGTGTTAAAAAAATTAAAACAAATAGTAAAGAAGTTAATTATGCTCATGTTTTAGAAAATGTTGTGTATAATGAACTTGTTAATGAAGGATATGATGTTTATATAGGTAAAATGAAAACAAGTGAGATTGATTTTATCGCTTTTGATGGTAAAGGACTAAAATATATTCAAGTATGTTATTCACTAAAAGATGAAAATACATTAAAACGAGAAATTGAAGTTTTGGAAGAAATTGATGATTCATATCCTAAATATATCATATTAATTGATAAAGAAGATTATGGAAGAGGTGGAATTAAACATCTTAATATCTTTGATTTTTTAATGAATGATGACTTTTAATTTGTTTTAGTAAATAAGCAACTGATAATGGTTGTTTATTTTTTGTACGAAAATAGTAACAAAATTATTGACAATTATTCAATATTCTTGTATATTAGAAATATAAAATAGAAAAATACATGATATCAAAATATGATAAGATTTGATATGTTTTGTCGAATGGAATGAAAAACATCATAAAATATGATATCATGCTCAAGAAAAGAGGAGAAAAAAGATGGAATTCCAAACACTTAAAAGAAGTCATTTAAAAAGAAATATTATTATAGGAGTAGTGGTAGTAGCAATAA
>CALWAA010000081.1 GCA_944372725.1 uncultured Bacilli bacterium
ATGATGGCTTAAAAAAAGGAATAAATGATATGATAATGACTTATTTGCCATATTTTGTGTTCATTATGTATTTAATCAATCGCGGGGAATCAGTTACGAGAGCGATGTTTATGAATAGTGACCATTCGATGCTTACTTATGCCTTTTTTAGAAAGCCAAATTCTATTTTAAAATTATTTAGAGAAAGATTAAAAAGTATTATTTTAATTAATTTATTACCAGCTTCCATTATTGGGGTAGGCTTAGCTTTTATCTTATTTGCTACCGGAGGTACCACTAACAATTTAAATTATCTTATTTTAATCATATCCATTATTGCCATGAGTATTTTCTTCTCGGTTCATCATTTAGTTATTTATTATTTACTTCAACCTTATAATATTGAAAGTGAAACCAAAAATACAACTTATACTATTGTCAATTTTTTAACTTATGTTGTTTGTTACTGGATGATTGATTTAAGACTTCCTACATTCGGTTTTGGCCTTGCAACTATCATATTTGCCATTATTTATAGTTTTGTATCATTGTATTTGGTATATAAATTTGCGCCAAAAACTTTTAAAATTCGTATTTAATAATTGTCATAATTAAAAAAATATGGTATATTATAAAAGTAAAGCGCAAGAAAGATAAGTAATAGCATGAAATTAATAGAAAGCTTATGGTTGATGGAAATAAGTAATAGAGTGTTATGAAATCTCCTTTCTAGTGGGACCAATCATCCCCGGGTAAAACCGTTATCTTAAATTAAGCAAATAAAAGGATGGTACCGTCATGTTTGACTCCTTGCTACCATCCTTTTTAATTTTAGAAAGAAGGAAGAAAAATGATTGATATTAAATTAATAAGAGAACAAAGAGATTTAGTGCGTGAAAACATCAAAAAGAAGTTTCAAGACGAAAAATTACCGCTTGTAGATGAAATTTATGATTTAGATGTACAATACCGTAATGCCAAGAAAGATGCGGATGATTTGCGGAGTGAAAAAAACAAACTAAGTGATAAAATTGGTTCTTTTATGCGAGAAGGAAAAAAAGAAGAAGCCCTAAAAATAAAAGAAGAAATAGGGTCTATCTCATTTAAGGTTGCTAATTTAGAAGCGGAAGAAGAAAAATTATCGAAAGAAATTAAAGAAAAAATGATGCAAATACCACAAATTATTGATGATTCAGTTCCAATTGGCAAAGATGATTCAGAAAACGTTGAGTTAGAACGTTTTGGTGAACCTCTTGTACCTCAATATGAAATTCCATATCATGCTGATATATGTGAAAGTCTAAATGGCTTAGATAAAGAAGCAGCGGGAAGAACGAGTGGGAATGGATTTTATTTCTTAACTGGTGATATTGCAAGACTTCATAGTGCGATGCTTGCTTATGCTCGTGATTTTATGATTGATAAAGGATTTACTTACTGTATTCCGCCATTTATGATTCGAAGTGATGTTGTAACTGGCGTTATGTCTTTTAAAGAAATGGATGCGATGATGTATAAAATAGAAGGGGAAGATTTATTCTTAATTGGAACAAGTGAACACTCTATGATTGGTAGATTTAAAGACCAAATTGTGAGTGAAAGCGAACTTCCTATTACTTTAACTTCTTACTCTCCATGTTTTAGAAAAGAAGTGGGAGCTCATGGGTTAGAAGAGCGAGGCTTATACCGAGTTCATCAATTTGAAAAGGAAGAAATGGTTGTGTTATGTAAGCCAGTTGATGCGATGGATTGGTATAATAAGATGTGGGAGTACACAGTAGAATTCTTTAGAAGCCTAGATATTCCTGTTAGAACTCTAGAATGCTGTTCTGGTGACTTAGCTGATTTAAAAGTTAAATCATGTGATGTAGAAGCATGGAGTCCAAGACAACAAAAATATTTTGAAGTAGGTTCATGTTCTACACTAGGTGAAGCTCAAGCAAGAAGACTTGGTATTCGAATGAAAACAAGTGAGGGAAACAAATATGTAGCAACCCTTAACAACACAGTTTTAGCAACCCCACGTGGTTTAATTGCTTTTTTAGAAAATAATTATCAGAGTGATGGAAGTATTAAAATTCCAAAAGTCTTACAACCATATATGGGTGGAAAAGAATTCATTGTTCCGAACCATAAAGGATAAGTAGATTCTAGGCAATCTACTTTTTCTATGCTATAATGAATATAATGAGTAGGAGTGATTTTATGTCAAGATTAAAAAGTGTGTTAAAAAGCAGAAAGTTTTGGCTAATAATGATTGTTAGTATTTTTGTAATTCTAGCTTTTGCAATACTTATCTATAATATTTATAAGGATAGTAACGAGAAAGAGTATGTGGAAAAAGAATATGTAGTAAGTATTATTAATAATAGCAAATGGGAAGCTAACCTTTATTTAAAAGAAAATTATTATGAGTGCTGGCGTCCTTTTGAAAGATATATATGTAGTGATAAAACACATGAAATTACAAGGATTGAATTTAAAGATAAAGATTTAGAAGGAATATATCAAGATATTGATTTTAAAGGATTAAGTTTAGAAGACGCTTTAATACAATATTTTAATATAGAAAATGAAGACAGAACAACAATTGATGCCAATATTTTTTCAACGTATAACCTAGATAAAGAGGCTGAGGAAAATATTTTAAATAGTATTGACAAAGAAGAGGTGAAAATTAAATTTTTCTATCAAGAGCTAATTCTAACTGCTAATGATAATACCAATTATTACACCATTACTTTCGATACCGATGGCGGTTCCTCTATTGATAGTATAGTAGTAGCAAATAATGATACACTGGAAGAACCTGCCTCACCAACTAAAGAGGGTTATACTTTTCTTAATTGGGAGTTAGATGGTGAAGAATATGATTTTACAACCAAAGTAACTAGTGATATTACTTTAACTGCTGTGTGGAAAGAGAATAAGACATCTTCTAATAATGATTCATCGAATAATACAACAAATAATCAAAATGATACTAATAATAATGTAACTACATCTTCTAAAATTAATTTAAATAATAATATCAGTATTACTGAATATCATGTAAGTAGTGGTACCATTAACTGTTTTTATTACATGTTTGTTACCAATTTACAAGAAGTTTTTCCAACAGCTGAAGTATCCAAAATCAATAATAATCCTGCTACTGTAGATTTTTGGCATACGAAACAAGATAGACAAGATTATGAAGTAAGTACGGAAGAAATAAACGAATATGTAAAAAATGGCACTTTAAAAATCAATACAGCCAAAGAAACTAGTTTTAAAAATACTTTAGATAAATATAAAAATGGAAGTTACAAAGGAATTGCTAATGTAAATTACACCGAAGATAATCATCGTTTTACTTTTACTTATGATTATATTTCTTTTAATGGTTTAAAGGTATCTTCAAATGGTGAGGCAGCTAACAAAGAAATTCAAAATGCACTTTCAAGTTCTACTAAATTTAATGGTCCTTGTGGCAGTGCCAATAGTTATGAAAATAAAATATTAAATGAAGAATTATGTAGCAAATATAATTTGGATTGTGGAAGGTGGTAAAATGAAGTTATTGCAAAAGTTTTTTCTTATCACTTTTATCACTTTTAGTTTTACAAGTTTAGTAAGTGCAGCATCAAATCCCTATGGTAAATATCAATCATTATATGGTATTACAACCGTTAGATGTACTTGGTATGCGTGGCAAGAAGCTTATGAACATACAGGTGTTGCTTTACCTGGATGGGGTAATGCCCAAACGTGGTATAATAGTGCTATCAATGATGGTTATAAAGTAGGAAGGGTTGCGAAACCTAATTCTATTGCTGTTTGGTCATCTAGTGATGGTTATGGACATGTTGGCTTTGTTGTATCTGTAGAAGGAGATTATATGACCACCAATGAAGGTGGAATAGTAACGGAAGAAAATGAAGGTATTGTAAATGGTGCCCAAAGGAGTATTACAGCAGATAATTTAATCGGTTTTATTTATTTAGAGGAAACACCTATGAAAAAACCATCAAGCAATACTAATAATAATACTAATAAAAATAATTCGGATAATAATAAAAAATCAAGTAATACCAATCTAAGTAGTTTAACTATTGATATTGATAATTTTGAATTTAATCCGGAAATTATGGAGTATACTTTAGAAGTAGATTATTTAACTGAAGTTATAAAGATAAATGCAACAGCAGAAGATGACAAATCAATTGTAACAGGAGCAGGTGCTAAAGCTTTAAAGATAGGCGAAAATCATTACTCTATTACTATTACAGCAGAAGATGGTACAACGAAAGAATATAAAATAACTATTATCAGAAATGAACCGCTTATGATAGACCATGTTGAGACAAAAATAGAAGATGAACCATCTACGAATTATTTAATTATAGGGTCCATAAGCGGTGGCATAATACTTGGAACAATTATAATAATTTTAATTATCAAAAAAATAAAAAAGAAAAAAACAACAAAAACTTCTCCTAAATAAAAGATATAGCAGAAATTACAAAGGAAAAAGTGTCACAACCAATAATTTTTTCTTTAAAAACTTGCTTTGAAAATATTTCAATAGATATATATTTCAAACAATTGACTAGCTATAATTTCTTTGCTAAAATTATTTTAGAGAGAGGTAGAAATATGTTAAAAAAATTAAAAGTAAGTTTAATTTTGATTGTTTTAGGAAATGTATTGTACTGGATTTTAAGCTTTTTATCGAATTCAAATAATAGTGTTTTTTCAGAGTTTACATCTGGACTTTTATTAGGAATTTCTATTGGTATAAACATCATAGGAATTTTATTGTTAATCTATTATATTGTAAAATATGAGCAAAATAGTAAAAAATAGTTAAGGAGCATTTATGCAAGAATTAACGGATGCAATGTTAGCAAATGATATGGGAGGAGCAATGGCTATTATTATCGTTGTTCCAATCATTTTATTAATAATTATTTTCATTGTCTTACCTCGATGTTGCATAATAAAAAAGCAAGAAAATTCCAAAAAGAAAAAGATGATTTACATTACTTCTATGATAATAACAGTATTTTTATTTGTATGGTGTCTTTTAAGTATTGATGATTTATATGCTAAAGGAGAAAATAGCGATTGATATTTAACCTATAACACCATAACTGATAAATATAAAGATATTGATTATAGTGAAGCTGGTCGAAATAGAACATATTATTATGCTATTGCATTCTAAATAAGTAAAAATAAAACAAGTTTTTAATGAAAAGTAATAAAAAAGGGCAGATTTCC
>CALWAA010000082.1 GCA_944372725.1 uncultured Bacilli bacterium
ACTACCCATCTTTTCGATTTTATGCATAAAGTCAGTTTTTATTTGATTTAAAAAAGATGTTTTATCTGTCAAATAAATTTTATTGGCCGTAAAAGTTTTATAGATTTTATTATAATATAAATATTCTTTGTAATTAAAAGTATTTGGTATGGTATTATTATAAGGTTCATTTAGATTACCTTCTAAATTTATTTTAGAACCTAACAATAAGTTTTCTTGTAAATATTCTTTTTCTTCTAACGTATTGATATAATATGTTACTTTTATTTTTTCTTTTGTCTTAATCAACATACTTAATTTGTTGCCATCAATTGTATAAGATATAATATTTCCCGTTATTTTGGTTGCATTATCTTCTAATTTACTTTCATAAGTAATTCCCTTCGTCATAATTAAGGCATAAATACTAATAAAAAGTAAACTTAGAATAATAAACTTTTTAGACTGTAATATAATCTTTAATCTTAGCAAATACGGCATCGCCTATTCCACTCACATTTAAAATATCTTCAATACTTTTAAAATTGCCATTCGTATTTCGATAATCAATAATTGCTTGAGCTTTGACATCTCCAATACCATTTAAAGCTGTTAATTCACTTTTACTAGCTGTATTTATGTTTATTAACTTGTTTACATCTTCGGTCGCATTTGATAGTTCTGAATTGCTGTTTGCTGTATCACTTGTAGTAATAATACTTTCTTTTTTTTGAACACAATCCTCAATATTATAGCTTGATGTATTGCAAGTGGATGTTGTAGTAGAAGTACCTGTATTTGCAGGTGATTTCACTTTTTCTTTTTCAGTATAAATATAAATTACCATTTCATCACTTACTTTTTTACTTAAATTAATTGTGTCTTCTACAGCATCTTTAGTAAAGCCACCAGCCAGAGTTATTACATCACTAATAATAGAGCCTTCCTTTACTTCATATACACCCGGAGAATTAACTGCGCCTTTAATATCAACGTGAAAAATTAACGGTTCTGGTTCCTCCTCTTTTGCTTCTTCTGCCACATTTGCCATTAAATTAGTATTTTCAATTGTTTCTACTTTATCTTCTTTTTTAAAAATACTATAACAAGATAAGGCAAGGCAAGTAAAAATTAATATTCCAAAGGCAATTTCTTTGGTATATTTTTTTAAATAGAATATCATATTGTCCATTCTTTTTCCTCCTTTCTGCCCCATTGTAGCAAATTAAAAGAAAGAAAGCAAAAGTCCAATTTGATATATTTCATGCGTGAAATTGATATATTTCGTTAGCCAAATTGATATATTTCACTAGCCAAATTGATACTATTGGAATTTTTTCTTTTTTTTAAATAAAACAGCAAAAAGGAATAAAATACATACAAAACAAACTCCAGCGATTAATGGTGCGATATATTCTGGTGTATAAGCATCAGATTTAATCTCTAAAGATTTAAAATAATCTTCACTATTTGTTACTTCCTTATCTTCCATTTGATATACTTCTAAATAGTAACTCATCATTTCTTCATCATTATAAACTGTGATAACTACTTCGGTATTATCCTTTGTAATTTGATTATTAAAAATAGAAATACTATCATCTTCTTCTATTTCATAATTTATTTTTAGTTCTTCTTCATTTGTTGTCATTTTAACAGTATATCTTGTATTGAGTGGTTCAAACTTTACAGATAATTCACCATTTAATATTTCTAATTTTTTTAACATATTTTCCACCTAAATTTAGTTTAAACAAAAAAAGAAAGATTATTCTTTCTCTTAAATTAGTTTTAAAAGTATTTCATTCATGACATATAATTTTTTAGGATTAATATAAACATAACCATCTTTATAAATTAAATCCCCATTTTTTATCAAAGGTTTGATAGGAAAAATATTTTGCATATTTTCTTCGAATTTATCAAAAAACTTTTCTAAATTAATTCCCTCTAATTTACGTAACCCTAAAATTAGTTCATTTTCCATATTATCTACTTTACTCATTAAAGATTTACTACTAGTGGTATTTCCTTTTAAATATTCTGTCAAACTTTTCGTATTTTCATAACGGATAGCTTCAACAAAACCACTAGCCCCCACACCAAAACCATAATATTCTTCATTATTCCAATAAGTTAGATTATGCTTTGATTTGTAACCTTTCTTAGCAAAATTAGATATTTCATAATGAATATAGCCTTTTTTCTTTAACTTTTTACAAATTGTTTCGTAAAGTTTAAAATCTCTTTCTTCTTCAATTGGCTTTATTTTATTTAAACCCACTAAAGTGTTTTTTTCAATGATTAAACTATAAGTGCTAATATGTTCTGGTTTTAGTTTTAAAAATTTCTTTAAATCATTTTTTAACGTTTTTACTGTTTCACCCGGTATCGCATACATTAAATCAATATTAATATTTTGAAAACCAATACTTCTTAATAATGCCATCTTTTTCTTAGCATCTTTAAAGCTACTTTCTCTTTTCATAAATTCTAGTTTTTCACTATCAAACGATTCAATTCCAACACTTAATCTATTTACACCATGAGCATATAAAAATTTAAATTTTTCTTCTTCAATATCATTTAAATTACATTCAAAAGTAAATTCAATGGTTTTTGATTTCTTAAATTTATCTAATATTTTAAATAATTTAGTTAATTCTTCATTACTAAGACAACTAGGAGTTCCGCCTCCTATATATAGTGTTTCGATTTCTTCACCCATATAAGAGTTATCTATTTCGCTTTCTAACTTTTCCAAATAAGGCGTTATCCAATCATGATTATATACTACTTTACAAAAATCACAATAAGAACATATACTATTACAAAAAGGAATATGAATGTAAACTGCTTTTATCTTTTCCATAACTATCAACGCCCTTTAGTAAGATTATAGTTTTTATGGTCTTGTAATCTTAATAGAATTTGTCTTTTTAAATCTGAATCTATTTCTTCCATTATAAGAGCTCTTTTAGTTAAGTCACGATAGATAATCATTTCTGTTGTATTTAATTCTTCAGCAATTTCTTTTACTGTTAAATTTCTTTCCATTAACATTTTAATCGCTGATAAAGTTCTAATTTTAGCTTCATAATCATCATTAATGTTTTTAGCTCTCTTTGACTCTAATTTTTCTTTTACTTTTTCAGCCATTTCTTTATCAACAAAGGGTAAAACATTTAAAAACTTTTCTCGTAATGTTACATGGGAAAATAAACAATATAAATTGCAAAAGCTTCTTAAAGATAATCCTGATTCTAAAAAAAACTCTGCAATTTCTTTTATTTTACATGAATTTGCATCATCTATATTATACATCTTATCCATTATTCATCCTCCCCACTTAGAACAGCTAAGAAAGCTTCTTGTGGTACTTCCACATAGCCCACCATTTTCATTCTTTTTTTACCTTCTTTTTGCTTTTCTAATAACTTTCTTTTTCTTGATACATCGCCACCATAACATTTGGCTAAAACATTTTTACGCATTGCACTGACTGTTTCTCTTGCTATTACTTTAGAACCAACACTAGCTTGAATAGGAAGTTCAAACATTTGTCGAGGTATTAATTCTTTTAATTTTTTAACTATTTTTCTTCCTCTTTCATATGCAAAATCTTTATGGACAATAACACTTAAAGCATCAACAACTTCGCCATTTAATAAGATATCCATTTTTACTAAATCTGATTCTTCATATCCAGATATTTCATAATCAAATGAAGCATATCCTTTCGTATAACTCTTTAATTTATCAAAAAAATCATAGACAATCTCCGATAAAGGAATATTATAATGAATATTTACTCTCGTCTCATCAATATATTCCATACTTTTATATCTTCCTCGTTTATTTTGACATAATTCCATAATTGGTCCTATATATTCACTCGGAACAATAATATTGGTATAAATAAACGGTTCTTTTATCCAAGCAATATTTCCTCTATCCGGCATCTTTTTGGGTGAATCAATATTAATTATTTCCCCATTTGTAAGTTTAATTTCATAAATAACACTTGGACTAGTAGCAATAATATCAATTCCAAATTCTCGCGTCACACGTGTCATGATAACATCCATATGAAGTAGTCCTAAAAAACCAGTTCGAAAACCAAAGCCTAAAGCATCTGAAGTTTCTGCTTCAAAACTTAAGGCAGCATCATTTAGTTTTAATTTATTTAAAGCATCTTTTAAATCTTCAAAGCGATTTGGTTCAATTGGAAACAAACCAGAATAAACCATTGGTTTCATAGGCTGATAGCCTTTAATTGGAGAACTTGCTGCATCATCAAATAGAGTAATGGTATCACCTACTTGAACTTTGGATATATCTTTAATACTTGCACAAACATATCCTACTTCGCCCACAGTTAGTTCTTCTTTTTTAACTTCTTTTGGAGTAGATACGCCAAGTTCAACGATTTCAAAATCAGAATTGCTTTGCATAAGCTTGATATGGTCTTTTACTCGCAAAGTGCCATCTACTACTTTTACTAAAGCAATAACTCCACGATAAGCATCATATTTACTATCAAAAATTAAAGCTCTTGTTTTAGCGTTAGGAACAACTTTTGGAGCTGGAATTCTTTTAATGATTTCTTCAATTAATTTAGGGATACCCTCACCCGTTTTGCCACTACATAAAACAATTTCACTTTCATCAAAGCCAAACACTCTTTTTAGCTCTTCCGTTACTCTGGGAATATCCGCATTTGGTAAATCAATTTTATTAATGACTGGAATAATCGTTAAATCTTGATTTAAAGCAAGATATAAATTAGCAATCGTTTGCGCTTCTATTCCTTGAGCAGCATCTACAACAAGAACTGCCCCCTCACAAGCAGCCAAACTACGTGATACTTCATAAGAAAAATCAACATGACCAGGAGTATCAATTAAATTTAAAATATATTCTTCGCCATTATATTTTGTATGTAATTCAACAGCATTTAATTTAATCGTTATTCCTCGTTCTCGCTCTAAGTCCATACTATCTAATATTTGGTCTTTCATCTCTCTTTTATCTAAAGCACCAGTATATTCTAAAATACGGTCTGCAAGTGTACTTTTTCCATGGTCAATATGAGCTATAATTGAGAAATTACGTATGTTTTCTTTTTTCATAATCAACACCAATATTATTTTATCAAAACATTACTTCAAAGTCTAGATAAACCTCAGTGAAAAAAATTGCCACAAGTGGCAATTTTTTTCAATGATAACAAAATAAATTATGA
>CALWAA010000083.1 GCA_944372725.1 uncultured Bacilli bacterium
TTTTCTAAACTTTTTTTATCAGTTTCACTCATTTGTATCACCTTCTTATATAATAATATAAAAAAAGACTCTTATGCCAAGGACCTTTAAGTTTCTTAATGGCAGGGGCGGAGAGAATCAAATTCCCATCAAAAGTTTTGGAGTATTTCGTACAAATTTACTTTTGGCAGTTTTTAATTGATTTTTATTATAATAAAATGAATTTATTATTATTTTTTGATTAAATTTTTATTAAATTTAATTAATCTGTACATAAATTGTACATTTTTAATTGTACTAAATAAAATTATGTACAATTTTAAACAAGACTTATGTTTAGAGTTAAATTTATAACTAATATTAAATGAATTATTAATTTTATATGAGACATTTTCACTAATTAATTTCATATTTTTAATCAATTTTTATTGACATAAATTAAGACTGAGCTCAATTATATTGTTTGTTGACAAATAGTAAATATTGGTATATCATACAGATTAATTATTGCTTGTGACATTTTATTAGCATATGAATAATGGATACATAATATTTTTTTTGCTATATATGAAAATAATTAATTTGTGCAAATAGGAAATTTTATTATAAATTATTAAATTTTTGGTGTTGATGTAAGGGAGGTTATAAGTATATGAAATATTCAGCACTTATTGGTAATCCAGTTGAACATAGTATAGCTCCATATTTATTTGATTTAATAACTAGAAAAATGAATCTTGAATATGCACATTTAAAAATAAATGTTCCACATTCTTCTGATTTGAAAAAGTATATAGAGGCTATGAAACAACTTGAATTTGTTGGATTTAACATTACTTGTCCATATAAAGTAGACATGTTTAATATTTTGAGTGATAGCGAATTAGATAAAAAAAAAAAAAAAATTCATTCTATTAATTCAGTAGTTATAAAAGATAACTGCCTAAAAGGTTATAATACTGATGGCAAGGCTGCAATGCTATCGATAGAAAAATTTTATAAAATTTCTGCAGATGACCATGTTGTAATTTTAGGGTCTGGTGGTGTTGCTTATCCAATATTATATGAGATATTAAAAAGAACTAAAAATATAGTAGTGTTTAATGAAAACATTAATGATGCAGTTAAGATGTGTAGTATTATTAAATGTTCTGTCAATTGTTATGATTTTTCAAATGAAGAAATATTTATAAAAGAATTGAATAAAGCATCTATTATAATTAATGCTACTTCTGTGGGTATGTTTCCGAATTCAAATGATTCACTTATTAGTAAAAAGATATTTTCAAAGTTGGATAAAAAACAAAGATGTTATTTTGATGTTATTTTTAATCCTTGGGAAACTCAATTTTTAAAAAATGTAAAGGGACAAAATAGTATTTGTATTAGTGGTGGATATATGTTAATATTTCAAGCAATTCTTGTTTTATCATTATGGCTAAATAATCCAGTAGAATTATCAAACAATGATATTGATGACATTGTAATAAAATTGAAAAGGTTTTTAAAAGAAAATTATGATTGAGCAGATAGTTTCTGGTTTTCCATATAAGCCAGAAAAGGGTTGTTTTGGTTTCTCTAGTTGCATTCTAATTAGAGATTCAAAAAATATTTTGTTTGATACTGGTGGATATAATGTTAGAAGTGTTATTAAAAGTTATTTAAATGATATAGATTGTGTAGTTATTTCCCATTTGCATTTTGATCATTGTTCAAATTTAGATTTATTTATTGAAAAGAAAATACCTATATATATATCAGCAAAAGAACTTATATCTTATAATGAAAATAAGGATAATGACTCTGATTTGTTTAGTTATTTTGAGTGTATAAAAGATAAATTAAATATAATTGAAATAGATAATGTTTTTCAGTTGAGTAATAAAGTTAAAATAATATTTACTTTGGGGCATACTAATGGTCATATTTCTTTGGAGGTTGTGGACGGTAGTAATTTAGTTTTGCTTGCTGGTGATTCTATAAAAAGTTATAATGATTATATCGATACAAATTCATATGGGAATGCAGTTAATCCAAAGAAATATTTAGATACAAAAAAAATAATCAAAAAGAAATATGATATTATTTATCCTGGACATGATAGTGTTATTATAAATGGGAAAAGAGGTATACAAATGGAGTTGAGGCAATTTTGAAAAAGAAAATAGCAATATGTATTCCTACATATAATGAATGTAAAAATATTGAGAATACAACTAGAAAAATAGATACCTGTTTAAAAAAATATAGTAGATTAGGTTTTGAGACAATAATAGTAAATGCTGATAATAATAGTGATGATAATACGAATGCAAAATTTAACAAATTAAAGACAACAAGCAAAAAAGTAAGCCTTATTTCTAATAAAATAGGAAAAGGTAATAATTTACTTAACTTCTTTAAGTTTTGTGATAAAGAAAACATTGATTATGCATTAACTATAGATGCTGATGTGAAATCATTAAAACCAATTTGGATTGATAAGTATTTGAAAGAACTAATACAGGGAAAAAAAGATTATGTTACACCTATATACCAAAGAAGCAGGTATGAGGGAAGTACTACTAATCATTTTGCATTTCCAATTGTTTTTATTACAACAGGTAAACCAATTAGGCAACCAATAGCAGGCGATTTTGCTTTTAATTTAAAATTTGTAAGGCTTTTGTTAAAATATAAAGTTAATGAATCGATTAGGCAATATGGAATTGATATATTTATGACAATGATAGCTTGCTATAACAATTTAAATGTTTCGCAAATAAATTTAGATAAAAAGATACATAATCCTAGTAATGGCAAAATGGAAAAAATGTTTGGAGAGGTTTTGGATGCTTTTTTATACATTTGGAAACAACTTGTAAAAGAACATCCTTTTGAATATAGAAATATAGAAAAAATATGTATATCTAGTGATAATTCAATTTTATCAACACGAAAATTCAATCATAAAAAGGAAGCAATTATTTTATATAAAAAATATGAAAATAAATTATCTTCTTCTATAATGAAAAATATTGAAGAAGTATGGATAAGTATAATTGTAAAAGTAATAAAAAATCCTTATTCAATAACTTCTATAAAAAAAGAAGAGATAAAATCAGCATTTATATTTAGAGCAGTTTCCTTTTGGTTAAAATCAGAAAGATACAGTTCTAAATATTGTGAAGAACTTATATTAAAACAAGTTAAAAAAATAAATAAACAAATGAAAGGAATTTAAAATGAAGAAAATTATTATAAACTCTGATTATAACGATCCAAATAATTGTAATATTGAAGTAGTAGAAAGAAAAGGTTTAGGTCATCCTGACTCTTTAGCTGATATGCTTGCTAAAGAATGCTCAAGAGCATATTCAAAATTTTGTATTGATAACTTTGGGTGTGTTTTGCACCATAATTTTGATAAATTATATATAGGGGCAGGGTGCTTTAGGTATGAAAATAATTGTATGAAAATGTATGATAAAGTGAAGGTGTTTTTAAATGGTAGAGCTAGTAATACTATGAATGGGAAAACTATTGATTTAGAGAAATTATTAAAACCTGTTATAAAAAAATACATACATAGTATTTTACCAAGATTAGATGTAGATAATGAACTCGATATACATATTAATTGTACACAAAATACAAAGATGAGTAATTGGTTTAGCCCTGAAAATATATCTGATATTCCAGATGCAAAAGAATTATTTGCAAATGATACTTCTTTATGTATATCACATTTTCCAAATACAATATGCGAAAATATTACTTTAGAAGCAGAACGATTTTTTTGGAATTTTGATGGAGAATATCCATCTCCAAAGTATAGTAATGTTGGTCAAGATATTAAAGTAATGACTTCAAGAATTAATAATAATATTGATGTTACAATATGTTTGCCAGTATACTCGGATGTCTTTAAAAACTTTGAAGAATATAAAGAAATTGTTAAAGATTATGAACAAAAACTTACAACTTTTCTTTTAACAAAAGTTCCTAAAGAATTTAACATAAATATAGCAATTAATAGATTAGCTGATGGAAATTATAGAAATTATAGTCTTATTAAAGGAAGTTGTATAGAATGTGGCGAGGAAGGTGTAGTTGGTAGAGGTAATGATTCAAGAGGATTAATATCAGCATTACGTTCACATACTATGGAAGCTCCTTTTGGTAAAAATGAAAGATATCATACAGGAAGAGTTTTATCTTATGTTAGTAATCTTACAACGAAAAGAATATATCAAGAATGTAATATTAAAAGTTCGTTATATTGTTTAACTAGAAATAGAAATAAACTAATGGAACCTTTTATGCTATATTTAAGTGTTAATAAAAGTATTTCTAAAGAAGAAGAAAGAAGAATAGAAAAAATTATTGAAGAAGAGTTTAATGAAAAGACGTATTTATTAAAAATTTTAAATGATAAATCTATATATTGATAGAAAGGAATTTTTATAATGTCTAGTGTTTATATTGAAAGTTGTGGTGTTAAATTTAAATATGATAGTGATATTGATGTCTATGATTTTCTTAAAACCCATCAAGACACTATTGAGTTCCCTAATTTAATAATATCTAGAGAAGAAAATGATTATACTGATTATTTATTATATAGAGATGATTTTGATAAAAAAATAAAATACTATGATAATGGTATTGAGATATTTTTCCCTAAAGAAAATCTTAATGCTGAATCATTAGTATATCCAGCATCTGTTTTAATAGAAAAAAGACGTCATGAACAATCATGTGTTACCTTTCATTCTGCTTGTATTTCAAAAAATAATAATGCAGTTTTATTATTAGGTAAAACCGGTAGTGGAAAGACGACTACTGCTATTAATTTATGTAGAAATTATAATTTTAAATTAGTTAGTAATGATAGAACGATCTTGAAATTGGATAAAAATAGTGATTTATCGGCTATTGATGGAACTAAATTTTTGTTTTTGAGAAAGGAATCAATAAAACGAAATCTTCCTGAATTACTATTTGTTTTTGAAAACAGAAAAATTGATAGTAATTACTCAAATGATAAGAAGATTACAGATGATTGGTCTAGAAAGATAAGAGTTTTACCAGATGAATTAGGAATATGTTTAGAAAAACAATCTGTTCCTATAGAACAAACATATATAATACATATTGATGAAACACAAAAAGAATTAATAGTAAAAAATGGTAATGCTTTGGCTAATAGATTACTGATTTGGGAAAATCTAAATCATTCTATACG
>CALWAA010000084.1 GCA_944372725.1 uncultured Bacilli bacterium
CTAAGATTTAGTTTCTATCTTAACATAAGGAAGTGTCGAATTTTGTCAAACCGTGGAAAACCCTTTATAAAAGTTTTAAAAATGAAAAAAGGAATTATTCTCTTGCTGTACAAATAATTCCTCTATTTTCAATAAAATCATCTGAGTCAATTTCTTCTTTAATATCTTTTTTAAATTCTCCGTCTTGATAAGTATAAGTATAATATGCTTCAACAATATCTTCATGAGGAGCATTACATACACTCTCACCATGATAATTTACATCTTCTACAACTCTAGTCGCATAAATCGTAATCACATTATCGTCATATTCTATAAAATCCGTATAATCTTTGATAAGCATTTCATCTTCATCGATTTCTGTTTCTTCTAAAATGATATTTCCTTCTGTATCAATCGCATACAAAGTAGTTGTTCTACCTGCTGTACCATCTGTAAAGGTAAATACAATGACATCGTCAATTACTTGAAAATTTAAAAATATTTTATAATCAATACTTCCGTTTTCTTCAACATTAAGTCCATCCTCTTGATAAAACTCATGGCCATTAATACTAGCCTTTACACTTTTAGGATAACCATTCTCTTTAAAATTATAGAACTCAAATTCAAGGGTTTGTTTTTCCCCATTTACTTCTAATGTTTTCTTACAATAAATGGCATTTTCTTCATCACAATCTTGAACAACTAAAGCACCTTCGGGAATACGAACTCTTATTCCTTCACTTCGAAGATGAGAATCTTTTAATTTAAAAGTACTTGCAAATACAATTAAACAAACTAATATCACCGCTACAACAACAATCCCTACTATTTTACTTTTCTTCAAAAATATTACCTCCTATTAAATTATAAGAAAAGAAAACTTATTTTTCAAGTATTATTTTTTCGTACGAGGATGCGTATGATTGTAAACTTGTTTTAAACGTTCTGCTGTTACATGCGTATAAATTTGCGTTGTACTTAAAGATTCATGGCCAAGCATTTCCCCAACGCTTCTAATATCCGCTCCGTTATTAAGCAGGTCGGTTGCAAAAGTATGTCTAAGAGTATGAGGCGTAACTTTACTTTTAATATTTTTTTTACGCGTATAATTTTCTACTATTTTTTCTACACTTCGAGTAGTAAGCTTCCCTGTTTTACTAACTAAAAAGTAATCACTACTAACCCCATTTAATAAACGAGGTCTTACTTCATTCAAATAAGTAGCAAACAAATCAGCATCACAAGCTTTATAAAAAACAATTCGCTCTTTCCTTCCCTTACCCATTACTTTAATTTTCTTTTCAGATAGTAAAATATCGCTTAACTTAATGTTACATGCTTCACTTACTCGAAGTCCAGTTGCATATAAAAACTCTATAATAAATTCATTGCGGAATTCTAAATCATTACAAGGTTTTTCTTCTGTAAATAATATTTCACTTTCACTTTGATTCAAAAAATTAGGTAATTTTTTAATTACTTTCGGATTTCTAATAGCTGCAAAAGGATTGGAACTAATTGTTTTAATTTCTACTAAATAACGATAAAAACTTCTTACGGCACTTAAATATAGAGAAGCTGTTTTGCTTTCAAAACCTTTACTAATTAAAAAAGCCTTATATTGATTTGCTTCTTCTTTCTTAATAGATAAAAAAGCATAATGATGAGTATTCAAAAAATTTTCAAATTCTTTTAAAGCTTCTAAATATGTTTTAACAGTTTTTTCTGAATAATTAAGTTCATCATTTAAATATTCCGAAAAAGATTTTACATAACTATTCATATAAATAAAAATACAACTTTCTTTGAACAAAATAAGGTAGTGTTCCTAAAATTTTTAAAAACTTAATTTTATCTTGAACACTTTTAAGTTCCTCTATAATTTTCTCATCAACTTTATGATTTAAAAAATTAATAATCTTATTTAAAAACACTTTATCACCATATTTATCATTTAGTAGTTTCCACATATCATAATTATAATCTTTTGTAAGGGATTCTATTTTACGTGTATACTTATTCTCATAATAAATAACAACAAGAGGCATATCGTCATTTACATCCAATAAATTAGCTTCCTTTACCGCTTTCATAATCTCGCTTTTGGTAAATTTTAGAGTAAAAGCATCTAACTCTTCCAAATTTGTCGATGTAAAACCCCCTGATATTTTTAAATCTAATAAATTAATTGGAAAATAATTTTTAGGTCTTACTTCAACCGCTAAATAATATTTATTTTCCATAACACTTCACTCCTAACATTAAAAGTATATCACTTTCTATATAGCTTGTAAAACAATTTTATTTCTAAAGTTGTGCCATAAATAGAAAATAAAGTAAAATTTCCTAATAATTTCACATTTTTTAAAAAATAGTCATTTACTTTATTTTCGCCTTATGTTATACTAATAAACGTGATGCGGACCTCTAGCTCAGTTGGTTAGAGCATCCGGCTCATAACCGGGCGGTCGTAGGTTCGAGTCCTACGAGGTCCACCATCTAATGCACGTGTGGCGGAATTGGTAGACGCACTAGACTTAGGATCTAGCGGTTCATTCCATGGGGGTTCGAGTCCCTTCACGTGCACCAACTAGTATTCGAAAGCTCTTATTTTAAGGGCTTTTTTCGTTCTTTACTTTTAGAGTACTCTAATTAAAAAACTAGCTATCAAGCTAGTATATTCAAATTTTATTCTTCAGAAATAGTTACTGTTAAAGTACTAAGAAATTCATTATAAGCTTCCAAAAAGCGCATATAATCATCTATATCCACTTGTCCTATCTTAAATTGTATATTTTTAAGAGGAATACTATAAATCTGGTCACATTTTACAATACTATCTTTATGAAGATTGTTATTACTATTTTTATCAAGAGGTTCATTATATTTAAATTTAGAATTCTCTTTAGACTTTTTACGATGAGAAGATACTATTAAACCAAAATATTCAATAGGAACCAGCTGATTGTCATCATCAATAATCACAAATAAATGATTCTCTCCCTTTTCTCCTTTATCATAATCATATTTAGAAACAAACACAATATCTCCTATTTCATATTTCTTGCTCATACTCTACTCCCCTTACTTATAAAACGATGTTCTTTTCCCTTTATGTTCCTCTTCTAAAACAGGATTATTTTTAAAAGCCTCTGTATGAGGTTTTATTAATCCTTGACTTTTAGACTTTAAAATCAATTCTTTAACTTTTTTTTTCAAGGTACGATTTTTCAAGCTTTTATCATTTTTCATAAATCAACACCTCTACCATCATTATATATAACTTATTCAGCTTTTTCAAGGAAAAATCACAAATCATAGAAAAAAATTTAACATAAAAGTGCACTTCAATTGATTCTACTCTTTTTAATTCTGTCTCTCGATATTTCTCAAAAGATGAAGCATGAACAATAACATTTTTATTTAAATAAAGTAAATAAACAAAAAATTTTATAACATAATATTATTTTGCTAAAATTACTTGAAAATGTTATAATATTTTCCTATAAAAAGGAGCAATGCTTTATGAATTATTTTCAAGAAATACTAAATAGAGCTATGAGGCAATGTCATGAAACATATAGTAGCTTATTTGACTATATCTACCCTTTTACAACTGAAAATATATCAGGATATATTAATGAATTTACTTTAGAAAATAGATCTCTTCTTACTGTAGGTTCATCATCAGACCAAGTCTTAAATGCTATTTTATATGGATGTGAAAATGTAACCTTACTAGATATTAATCCCTACACTAAATTTTATTACTATCTAAAAGTGGCTTGTATCCTTACATTAAATAAGGAAGAATATTTAGAATTTTTAAGATATTATAATTATCCCAAAGTATTCAAAGATAACAAAAATTGTTTTAATATTGAAATATTTAATAAAATAAAAAGCACTTTATTGATACTCGACTATGAATCTTACCTTTTTTGGTGTGAATTATTTAAAAATTTTTCACCATTAGAAATTAGAAAAAATTTATTTTCTACCGATGAAGACAGAACTGATGTCATTGTAAATTCAAATCCTTATTTAATAAATGAACAAGCTTATAAAACTCTAAGAAAAAAATTAGAAAATGTTGAGCCTAATTTCATGACTACTAATCTTTTAAAAGATGAAGTAATTGGTCACTTTGATAACATATGGTTATCAAATATTCCTCAATATTTAACTACACTAGAAATAAAACATTTAGCTGATAATACAATAAATGCTCTAAAGCATAATGGATTAATGCTAATAAGTTATTTATATCAAACTACTATTAATACCCCTTATAACAAAGATTGGGAGCCAATATATAATTTACCTCAAATTTTAAATTTATTAAAAGAATACAATCCTTATTTAAGTTCTTTTTTAGGAGTAAAAGGCTTGAAGTTTAAAGATGAAAAAATAAAGGATTCTATTATTTTATGTAGAAAGCTATAAATATTGCTTTTATTTTTTATTTAAGATATAATACAATCAATTGTGAGGTGACTCATGGAAAGATATCAAGAAATAGAACGAAGTATTATAAAAAAATATCGAAAAGAAATATGGTGTAAATTTACCAAAGCCATAAGAGATTATCAATTAATTCAAGATAAGGATAAAATCATGGTATGTATTAGTGGAGGTAAAGATTCCTTTTTAATGGCGAAGTGTTTTCAAGAAATTAAAAAACATGGCAAAGTTCATTTTGATGCTTACTTCGTTGTCATGAATCCCGGATACACAGATAAACATTTAGAACAAATTAAAAACAATGCCCAAATTTTAAATATTCCAATTGAAATATTTACAAGTGATATTTTTGCATCTGTAGAAGTGATTGGTCACAAAAGCCCTTGCTATATGTGTGCTAGAATGCGTCGCGGACACTTATACAATAAAGCTCGTGAACTCGGATGCAATAAAATTGCTTTAGGTCATCACTTTGATGATGTCATTGAAACTAATTTATTATCTATGTTTTATGGCGCTGAAATCAAAACTATGATGCCTAAATTACACAGTGAACATTTTAAAGGTTTAGAACTTATTAGACCAATGTATTTAGTGAAAGAACATGATATTATCTCTTGGGCAAAATATAACAATCTCACTTTCTTAAATTGTGCTTGCAAAATGACTTTAGAAAGTAC
>CALWAA010000085.1 GCA_944372725.1 uncultured Bacilli bacterium
CCCTAAGATT
Organism: uncultured Bacilli bacterium; assembly: GCA_944372725.1. Lineage (GTDB taxonomy): Bacteria > Bacillota_I > Bacilli_A > RF39 > UBA660 > Caccenecus. The sequence continues at coordinate 11 of CALWAA010000085.1, forward strand.
TAAAATTATCTTAATTATAAAGTTATTTTTTGTACTTTAAATCTCCTTACTTATTCTACACTATTTTCCAAAATTTTTAGGCCACTTGCTTTAATGTGCTCAATAAACCGTTCTTTAAATGTCTGTAATTCTTTTTGTTCTAGTGTTTTGGTATCACTTCCAAGAGTATATCTAATTAAATATTTGTTTTCATAAACTTCAACTAAACGATAGCTTTTTACTAATTTGCTAAAGAATGATTTTAATACTTTGTCTAAGTCTTCATATTTTTTATTTTCTAAAATAATCGTGTAATCTAATTCTACTTCAGGGTATTTACTTATTTCTTTTGATAAAACATCTTCTTTATTTAATTTTACATATTTATCAAAATCAATATCCACTGTTACAACAGCTTTTTTCTTACTTAATTTATTTGTACATGATTTATTTAAAACATTTAAAACACCTATTTTACTATTATCAACATTTATTATTTTACCTAAAGCATCATCATAATAATTAAATTCATTAACATTATTTGTAAATGTTACTTCTTTATTTTTTAAAACTTTAAATAGATATTTAACAATACTTTTCGCTTTATTATAAATTGTTTCTAAATTCTTTTCATTATCAGCAAGAATAATACTTAACACTCTTTTATTTTCGTTATTTTTTATTACTGTGCCTATTTCAAAAATGCCAAATTTAGAATAATTTTTAAAGTTTAAACTTACAATATTCATTAAAGATAGGCTTAAATCATCTCTTAAAATATTGTTTACTTCTTTTCCTAATAAAGAAACATTTTTCTTTTCAATATTTAACTCTTTTAAAGTTTCCGTATCATACCAAACATAACTATGTACTTCATGCATATCATATTTAGATGCTAGTAAATATTTTACTTCATATTCCTCATTGTATATAGTTTCATGCTCGGTAATGGTTAAATCAAGTTTAAGTGGTTTTGGTACAAAGTTTTCTAAGCCATAAATTCTAGCGATTTCCTCGATTAAATCTTCTTTTATCTTGATATCTTTTGTTGCTCTAAATGTTGGGACGGTTACATCATAGTAATCAGGGGCGATTGCTACTTTAAAACCAAGTGTTTCTAAAATATTTTTAACTACCCCATCTTCTAAAGTTCTACCCATATAGATAGAAAGGGTCTTTTTATCAAGAATGATTTGTTCTTCTTCTAGTTTTTTTTGATAAACATCTGTTAGGTTAGATGCTATCACCATGTCTGGATTTTCTTTCTTTAAAAGATAAGCAAGTCTTTTGATAGCTAAATCAGTCATATTAGGGTCTAGGCTCTTTTCATAGCGAGCTGATGCTTCAGTTCTAAGGCCTAATTTGGCAGCACATCTTCTAATTGAGGCAGCATTAAAGCAAGCACTTTCTAGGAAAACACTTGTTGTATCAGGAAGTATTTCACTATCTAAGCCTCCCATAACACCAGCAATACCAAAATATTTATCACCATTTTTAATCATTAGCATCTCACTCGTTAATTTTCTTTCCACTCCATCTAGAGTTGTATAAGTATCGCCATCACTAGCTAGGCCTACTTCGATATTTTTTACCACTCTCGCATCAAAAGCATGCATAGGCTGTCCTAGTTCCATCATTAAATAGTTTGTTAGGTCAACTAAAAGGGAAATTGAACGCATACCAACATAATATAAAAATATTTGCATATCAAATGGAGTTTGATTATTTTTGATGTTTTCAATTTTTAAGCCTGTATAACGGTAACATAAGTTATTATCTTTGATTACAATATCTAAATCATCTAAATCATTCGTTATTTCTAAAGTATCTAAAGGTAATAATTCGTGACTAGTTATTGCACATATTTCGCGAGCTATGCCATAATGTCCCCAAAGGTCAGGCCTATTTGTAAGGGATTTATTATCTATTTCGACAATAATATCATCTATCGGCAAGTATTCTTTAATGTCTTTGCCAACACACCAATTATTAGGTAATTCCATAATACCATCATGATTATCACTTATTCCTAGTTCTCTTCCACTACAACACATACCATTTGATAAAATTCCTCTTAATGGTCTAGCTTTAATTTCTACCCCATCAATGTGTCCACCAACACGAACATAAGCTGTTTTTAGGCCAACACGGACATTTGGAGCTCCACATACAACTTGGATTAATTTTTCCTCACCAGCATCTACTTTTAATACATGCATATGGTCACTATCGGGGTGTTCTTCACATTCGATGATTTCGGCAACTACAACGCCATCAAAATTATTTCCTTTCACTTCAACATTTTCAACTTCAGCTGTTCTTAAAGTAAAAGTATCCCAAATATTTATCCAATCAATATCTTCTGGGCTTTTAATATGACTTTTTAATTTATTACATGATATTAACATACATAACCTCCTACTTAATATTGAATTCACTTAAATAGCGAATATCACCACTATTTAAAACTCTGATATCATTAATTTTATATTTCATCATGGCAAGTCTAGTTAAACCAAAGCCAAAAGCAAAACCGGTATATTCTTCGGGGTCAATGCCACCAGCGCGAAGAACATTTGGATGAACCATGCCACTTCCTACCATTTCAATCCAACCACTATTTTTACATGTTGGGCAACCTTTCCCGCCACAAATTAAACATGACATATCCATTTCATAGCTGGGTTCGGTAAATGGGAAGAAACCTGGTCTTAGTCGCACTTTTACATCTTCATGGAATATCTCACGAAGCAAATTTTGCATTACATAAAGTAAGTTTTCAATAGTAACCCCTTTATCAATAACCATTCCCTCAATTTGATAGAAAGTATTTTCATGATTGGCATCTAAATCTTCATTTCTAAATACTCTTCCTGGTGCACAAATACGAAGAGGTGCGCCAAAATTCTCCATCGCATGAATTTGATTATCACTTGTTTGGGTACGCAAAAGCATACCATTATCTAAAAAGTATGTATCTTGCATGTCTCTAGCTGGATGGTCTTTTGGTACGTTTAAAGCTTCAAAGTTATAATATTCTGTTTCCATTTCCGGACCTGATACAACTGTGAATCCCATTCTTTTTAAAATACCAGTAATCTCATGAGCAATAATTGTTACTGGATGAAGTGAACCTGTTTCAACTTCAAAATCTAGAGTGTCATCAAAAGTAATGTTACTTTTATTTTCTAATTCTTCTAATCGATTATTAATTAGATTTTCCATCTCTTTTTTCGTATTATTAATTAAACTTCCATATTTTTTCTTATCATCAATACTCATGTCTTTTAAGCTTGATAAGATATTTGATACTTCACTTTTTTTACCAACATACTCTGATTTAATATTTAATATATCAGCTTCTTTAGTGGCACTTGCTAATTTACTTGTTAATTCTTCTTTTAACTTTGTTAATTTTTCTTCCATAATTCTCCTCCTAAAATAAAAAAATTCTAGAACATTGGGGCGAATTATATCCGCGGTACCACCCAAATTCTAGAATATCTAGCACTCTTTCGTTTATAGCACGACCTACTATTAAAACTCCTAAGTTTGAAATTCATAACTTTATTTATCTAAAAGTAATCTCAGCCTTTGTTACTTTTTCTCTTTTTAAGAACTTAAAGTTATTACTTAATAACTTAATCAACGTTTATGAATTTATTTTAGCACTATCTTTTTTAAAATTCAATCCTTATTTTAAAATATATCCTCTTCCAAAGAAATCATTTAAGCTTTCTAAATGTTGATTTGTTTGGTTGGCCTCTATTATTTTTTCAATACTATTATCATTTAAAATTTCATGTATGCCCATGATTTTATCATTTTCTATATGGATATAATAGAGAATATACTGACCTCTTATTTTTTTGATAATTAAGCCGTCATTCGCTAATATTTTATCTAAAATCCCTAATAAATAATTAGAAAAGGCATCATATAAATCTTCTGATAAAATTATTTCTTCACTTGGACCAATTATTTCTTTTAATGATTTGATGATGTTATTTAATTTTCCTGTACTTTTATATTCCTCTGGTTCTTCGCCTGCTGTTTTATCCAGTTCTTCTTTTAGGAATACTTCCATATCTTCTAGTTTAAAAGGTGGACAAAACATACTATCATTTATATTAGAATATATTTCTTTATTTATTCCTTTTAATCTGCTTTCATTTAAAAAATCAATATACTCTTTAAAGTGAAGACGATACTTTCGGGCTTCTTCTTCGGGAACACAAAATTCTTTACTAAATTCTATATCTTTGTCATCTTCTAAATCAATTGATATTGGTTTTCCATCTTTATCATATACATTAATATCGTAACTATAATCTGTAATCCAATTTAATTCTTCTGTTTTTGATAATTTTCTTAAAAATGTGTGTTTATTACTTACTATTAATTCAATTTCTTTTTGTTTTCCATTTATTTCTCGCCAAGCTATTTTTAAGCGTCCTATTTCATTTATACTTTTTATAGAAATAGTAACTAATCCTTGATTAATATATAGTGTTAAATGCAATAGACGTCCTTCATCTTCACCAATTTCTAGATTTCCATGAAGTTCTGGATAAGTAGATATCAATTCAAAAAAGTCATTTTCTGGTACTTTTAAATAAAATTGATTAAAATGATTATCATTGGGTATCTCATTGCTAAAGGATTTGGTTATTTCTGTAAATAGCTTGTTATCCTTTAAATTACTAGGCATTAAACTTATTATATCTTCAAATATTTCTTGTAACATAATATCACTCCGAATATTTATTCTAACACTTTATTGGTGAAATGCAAATACATTTGGACCTATTTTTAAATATTTTTCCCTAGTATAATAAAAAAGTGATTTTGTTATTTTGAAAATTAATGTATGTGACAAAAATACAAATTTTATTGTTTTTCTATTATAATTCCTTTATACTTAATTTAAGGTTAATCTAATAACACTTGTGATGTCTCCGTATAACTATAACGGTAATGCTGTCGTGTTCTATGTGAATTCGAATGGCAACCTCAACAACACGAACGTGAATTGGACCGATGGTGG
>CALWAA010000086.1 GCA_944372725.1 uncultured Bacilli bacterium
AAAAAAATCATCATAAACCCTTATAAACAAAGGTTAAAATGATGATTTTTTAATTGTCAAACTACAAAACTCGGGTTGCGGATAAACGTCCAGTAAATGTGGATTTAAAGTAAATGTGGATTTAAAAATTGATATAGATGATAGCTTTAAGGTTTTAGAAGCTCAAGAAAAAGAAATTATTAAAGCACGTTATTATGATGATTTAACGCAAAGTGAAGTAGCAAAAAGACTTAATATGACACAAGTAATGGTTAGTCGTTATGAGAAAAAAGCTATCGAAAAAATGAAAATGGCTTTAATGTGATACTTTAGGTTTTCCTAAAGTATTTTTTGTGTTATAATATTAATACGTGCTGAAATAGCTCAGTCGGTAGAGCAACGCACTCGTAATGCGTAGGTCGAAGGTTCGATTCCTTTTTTCAGCACCATATAGTTATGTACTCGGAATATTTTAGTATTTCGAGTTTTTAATTTTTTATTTAATTAATTTTTAAATTTACATTAATATACAATAGTGGTGTCTAATGGGTGTTAAATTGTTGGCAATAAATTGACATGCTGTTTTTATATATGATATTATGAAACTCCCACCTTTTGAAAGGAGACAACATTTGTGTTATTTTATTTTTATATTATTAGTATTGTTTTTAGTGTTATTTCTCTGTATATGATAATGCTTTCTTTTTTGACTAAATTAAAGCATGATAAGATTATGATTATTGAAAATTTTTCTTGGATAGAAGAAGCTAAAATGGGAATACAAATAATTTTTAAAGTTTGTTTGCCTATTTTTAATTTAGTTTATGTTATCTATTTATTTCTTTTTTATTCTTCTATATATCAAAAAATGGTTACCAAATTGTTTTTGCAAGGAAATGCAGTGTTTGAAAATAAGTAAAAAAGATATACTTTCAATTTATTTTGTAGTATTATAGATGTTATAAGTAATTAAGAGAACAATTTAATGGGGGATAGGTATATGGAACAATGTTTTTCTTTATATTTTAATAATACAGAAATATTACTTCCTAAAAAAGATATTACTTTTATTGGTGATTTAGGTTTAGTTAAAGTTTATTTTAATAGTATGATTGCGAATTTCTTTTATAATGATTATTTAGTTGGGGTTATTGATAAAAATTTTAATGAAGTTGTACCTCTTTTTTCTGTTGGTCAATTAGGGAGAATAGAAATATTTGATAATGGGGTTTTGTTTTGTATTAATAAAGGAATTACTAAAGATTTATATCGTACATATCAAATTGAAAAAGTAAATGATAAAGTTGTTTGGAATTCTTTGCCTTTTTTGTATTTCGCGTCTGTATCTAGTAATGTTTTTAAGATTCAAATGGATATTGATGGGAATATAGTGGAAGCTTTATATGATGCTTCTAAAAAAGAGCTTATATCAATGTTCTTTCATTCTATTGATAGTTTTGTTTATAATGAAAATTTAAAAGAAATAGTTGCAGAAGCTAGTTATTATCTTCCTTATAATGAAGAACAATTTAATCAAATTAAAACATATATTAATGTAAAGGGTGAAGTTGTTGCGCCCTATTTAGATTGTAATCAAAATAAAATTTATGATGCAAATATGGATTTTCGTGAAATAATTATGGCGGTTGCTCAAGATATGAAAGGAAAAAGTAGATAATGTATATGATTAAAAGAAGTACTACGCAGTGGCTTGATTTATTTTCAAGATTAAAGGAAATTAAAGCCCAATATGGGATTAAAATATTTCAAGAGACAATTGTTTTCCTTGATGCTTTGAAGCACAATAAAGTACTTTTTTGTGGTGAAAAAGTGCAGATAGTGGATTTGTTAGTTGAACACGATATAGCTGATATTCATTTGATGAAAAAGTTTTTGGAAAACTTAAATTATAATTTTGAACAAGTGCTAATAAACATTCAAGTTGGGCAAGATAAATATGGATTAGATAAGATTGCTTTTGTTGGGGATGATTTTAGAAAAAATAGAGAGGTTACTACTTTATATTCTAAATATGGTTATCAAAAAATATATTTACCTAAAGATGTTATTCCTCTTCCTATTTTAGATTTTAACTTGGGAGAAATTAAATTAAGTATTCCTTTTTATATTCCTTATATTATGGATAAAAATAGGGATGGTATGTTAGAGAGAACTTATTATACAAATGATTTTGGATTTAAAAGTGAAACTTTGCCATTAAAGGAAGAAATGGACCAATATGATTTTAAAGTTGAAAAGAAGAAATGGATGGATGAATTAATTTTGAATTTATCTTATTTGCAAAATATTAAAGTTAATTTAATATTAGATAATCCAAATGAGAAGAAAGATTTTAGGGTAGATAATATTTATCAGCAGTATAGTATAATAACTGATGGTTTAATTTATGATGAAAATGAAAAATTAGTTCAAAAAAGAAATGGCTATTTTGGTGAAATATTTGTGAAAGATGCTGATGTGTTAGTTCTTTGTAAAAGATATTTAGACCAATTAAGTGAAATTGAAGTGATTATTCATCCAGCTTATTTTAAAGAGTATATGAAAGAGTTGGATAAAGAACAAGATTTAGGTATCATCCATTATATTTTTAAAATGCTTCATCAAGATGAATTAGAAAAATATGGATGTTTAGTACGAAAAAGAAATAGAAATTAGTTGATTTTTTTTAAACTCTATAATATAATAATCGTGTAAGTTTTATCTCAGTTTAAATTTACTCCTTAAATTTTTACTTGGATGAAACCGTTTAGAGAAAAAAGGAGGAAATTTTATGGCAGTTACTAAGAACGAAAAAGCTAAATTAATTAAAGAATTTGGTAAGAATGAAAAAGATTGTGGTTCTGCAGAAGTACAAATTGCGATTCTTACACATGAAATTAATGATTTAACTGAACATTTAAAAGTACATAAACATGACTATCATTCAAATCGCGGACTTTTAATGAAAGTTGGTAAAAGAAGAAAATTACTTGCTTACTTAAAAGATAATGATGTTGTTAGTTATCGTAATGTAATTAAGAAATTAAATTTAAGAAAATAAGGGCACTAAAATTTTTAGTGTCTTTTTTTATAAAAATAGAAGGAGCATATATGAAGAAAGTATTTAAATTAGATTTTTTAGGAAGAGAACTCGTTGTAGAAACAGGAGAACTCGCTAAACAAGCAGATGGGGCAGTACTCGTTCGTTATGGTGATACTGTTGTACTTTCTGTTTGTGTAATGGGAAAAGAAGTTATGGGACAAGACTTTTTTCCCCTTCAAGTTTTATATCAAGAAAAGCTTTATTCAGTAGGTAAAATTCCCGGGGGGTTTATTAAAAGAGAAGGCAGGCCAAGTGATGCAGCAACTTTAGCAGCAAGACTTATTGACCGTCCAATTCGTCCGATGTTTGATGAGGCTTTAAGACAAGAAATTCAAGTTGTTAATACGGTATTATCAGTAGACCCTGATAATTCACCTGAAATGGCAGCTCTATTTGGAACAAGCTTATGTTTGGGTATTTCTAAAATACCTTTTGATGGTCCTGTAAGTGGGGTTATTGTTGGTAAAGTGGATGGTAAACTTGTAATCAATCCAACTGCGGAACAAGTGGAAGCAAGTACTTTATCGTTAACTGTTGCTGGAACACATGATGCAATTTGTATGGTTGAGGCAGGTGCACAAGAGTTAAGTGAAAAAGAAATGCTTGAAGCTTTAATGTTTGGTCATGAAAATTTAAAAGCATTATGTAAGTTTCAACAAGATATTATTGATGAAATTGGTGAAGAAAAAATTGAACTTCCAAAAGCTGAAGTTAATCCTGAAGTTGAGAGGTCAGTAAGAGAATTTGCTACTAAAGATATGCTTGCGGCGATTCAAATTAAAGATAAGTTAGAAAAATATGCAGCCATAGATGATGTAATGGCAAGAACTGTTGAAAACTTTACGGAAGTTTATGCTGAAGACGAAGATGCCGAAGAAAAATTAAAACAAGTTGAGAAAATTGTGCATATGATTGAGGGTGAAGAAGTAAGAAAATTAATTACAGATAAACATATTCGTCCTGATGGAAGAAAAATGGATGAAATTAGACCTTTATCTTGTGAAATTGACCTTCTTCCACGTACTCATGGTTCAGCAGTATTCACAAGAGGCGAAACTCAATCTTTAGCTACAACTACTTTAGGGGCAATTGGTGAACATCAAGTTTTAGATGGACTTGGGCTTGAAGATTCTAAAAGATTTATGTTACATTATAATTTCCCAGCTTTCTCTGTTGGTGAGACGGGTCGCTATGGGGCTCCTGGTAGAAGAGAAATTGGCCATGGTGCTTTAGGTGAGAGAGCACTTGCACAAGTAATCCCTAGCGAAGAAGAATTTCCTTATACTATTCGTGTTGTTAGTGAAATATTAGAATCAAACGGAAGTAGTAGTCAAGCAACAATTTGTGCAGGCTGTTTAAGTTTAATGGCGGCAGGTGTACCAATTAAAGCACCAGTTGCTGGTATAGCTATGGGACTTATTGAATCACAGGATAAAAAGAAACATACCATACTTTCAGATATTCAAGGACTTGAAGACCATATGGGAGATATGGATTTTAAAGTGGCAGGTACACGTAAAGGTATTACAGCATTACAAATGGATATTAAGATTAAAGGTGTTACGGAAAAGATTTTAAAAGAAGCTTTGGCTCAAGCTAAAAAAGCAAGACTGCAAATTCTTGATGTTATGGCAGACTGTATTCCAGAACCTCGTAAGAGTTTATCAAAATACGCACCTAAGATTGATACATTTAAAATTAATCCTGATAAAATTAAAGATGTTATTGGTCGCGGTGGGGATATGATTACCAAAATTATTTTGGAAGCTAGTAACGTTAAGAGTGTTAATGATAAAGATGCGGTTAAAGTTGACTTAGAAGATGATGGTAGAGTTATTATTTATCACACTGATGCGAGCATTATTGCTAAGACTAGAGCAATGATTGAAGA
>CALWAA010000087.1 GCA_944372725.1 uncultured Bacilli bacterium
GTGTCTTCATAGTAAATTGTTCCGGTTGTTGTATTTGTTACGGTTGTTCTAAAATTGTTTCTTGTTAACACATTTTGATAATTTGCAAGTATTGTATCACTTGCCGATACTTGTTCTTCAAAATATAATGTACACTTTGTTCCTTTAGCAGTATATGGACTAATACTTAATCCTCCAGTTTCACTATTATAACTAATATTTAAGTTCTCTATTTCTGTTCCATCTTTATAGGTACATATACTTTGTGTTGTATCCAGTTTATAGGTTTTACTACTATCGAGTTTTGTTGCTTCCTCTCCATCAATATATAATCCTATTATATTTAAATCTGGTAATGAGTAATTTATTGTTCCATTAACTAAAGGTATTGATTGTGTTACTCTGTATTTTGCTCTGGTAAAGTTTAGTACTACTGCACTAATGATTAATATTAATCCCATTCCAATAATAATATTCCTTTTTAATTGACTTTTCTTTATACTATATGTAGCAAATATCATATCTCTGCTGATTACTTACTCGGTAAAATAAAAGAACCCAAATATTTAAAATAAGTGGATTCTTTTTTATTTTCGACATAGATGTCGTAAGTCGTCGGAATTTGTCGAACGGTTTTTCTTGCCTTTTTAAATACTATACTTCATAATATTAACTTAAGCATTAGGGCTAATGTTTTCACTTATACAATAGCTATCTTTTTATCCACTTTAATCTCTCGGGGTTTTGGTTGTATAGAAAGGAGGTGGTTGTATGGAGTTGCGGTTAGTAGTAATATTACCGTTTAAAAAAACATTAGTCGTAACGATACGGCTAATGTCACATTGAAACACATGGGCATTAGGCTACCCTAATGCCCTACAACTTAAGTATATCTTAATTTTGATTTAAATACAATTGACATTTATTTTACATTTTTGGTATTCAATTAAAATTTATTAAGAATACTAATATATTGTTTAAGTCATAGCTTTTATGTCTAGCAATTATTACTTATTTTTTCTAATCTATTCTATTAATATTTTTAATTGTGTAATATACCTCTAAATTTAATAATAATTCATTTACATTTTTTACTACATCACCTATTAAAATTTCCTCTTTCATATCATCACCGCGATTATCATATCATATAATTTTAAAAACTTCATGCTATTCGACAAAACTTGTCAAAACTTCTAAAAATAATACAATATTTCTTATTTTCACAATAATCGTTAATATTTTGAGCTTATTCGTGTATAATTCTTAAAAACCAAGCTATTCTCATGTAATAATTACCCTGAGGTATATATTATGGAGAAAGAGAGAAATTTGGCTTCTATTGAGGAGAAAGCTTACCAACTTCGCATTACAAAAGAAATGACACAAAAAGAATTTGCAAAAATGTTAGATGTTTCGATTAGTTATGTTTCAAATTGGGAAAATGGATATAATGAGATAACGATTCCTTTATTAAATAAAATTTGTAATATTTGTGATGTTTCATTTGATTTTATGATGGGATTTAGTAAAAAGAAAAATGGTACTTCAAAAATAGAAGAAGTTGATAAAAAATATTTAGGAAAAAGATTGAAAGAAATTAGGAAAAATGAAGGTTTGACACAAGAGAAAATGGCAAAGAGAATTAATACTTATCGCTTTTTAATTAGTGATTATGAAACTGGTAGAAAAAGTATTAGTACAGCTGATTTAAAACAAATATGTGAAACTTTTGGTTATAGTGCTGATTGGTGTGTTGGTAAAATAAAAGATTGTATTCGTTATAAGCCTGTTAAAAAGCTAAAAGCGCGAGATGTAAAAGGTTTAATATCTAGTTAAACAAAAAGAAGTAACATTTATTTTGCTGCTTCTTTTTAGATATTACTCTTCGAAATCGTTAATACTTATAATATTAGATTGAGATCAAAGATAAAATATGTACATAAGTAATACCTGTTGTACATATTTTTATTTTATTCACTCATCATTTATTTATTAAACCTCTTTTTACCAGTTTATTTTAATAAATATTCATACATATTATATTTAATTATATTAGCACTTAAAGTAAAACGATTAGATACTAGATTGTTTATACTAGTTACATATTCCGTTGTGTTTTCTAAAGTTACGCCTTCTTTTAGAGTAAATTTACCATTTTTATAAGTTCCATAATCACTTACCCAACTGCGATTAGAAAAGATGGCCAATCCTGGTGCATCACTTAAAATATCTTTTCCGACAATTAGTCTTGAATCATATTCTACGCCAAATAAATTTAGAAGAGTCGGTAAGACATCAATCTGACTGCCAACTTTATCTACTTCAACTGTTTCTATCTCACTATTCCAAAGAATAAAATTACTACGATTTACTTCTACTATTTCATCACGTTCATAATCACTTAATTCATTTACTTCATCAATTGTTAAAGTATATGGGTAATGGTCTCCTACTAAAGCGATTACAGTATCTTCTAAAATGCCCTCTGCTTCTAAACCATCAATTAAAGCTTCTAGGGCTCTATCTAATTCTATTTGCGTTGCTAAATAAGCTTTAACATTGTTTGAATATGGTAAGTCTTTTACATATTGAATATTTTTTAGAGCAATGGAATTACCAGTAGAATTATAGGCATAAGGTGCATGACCAGAAACAGTTACATAATAAGTTACAAATGGTGTATTATCTTGATATAATGGTAAAGTTTGATTAATCATATCAACATCACTTGGAAGCCAACTACAATTAATTAAATCCTCCATACCATTACCACAACCCATATAAGAGGTAAATCCTAATGTTTTCATGGTCTTTTGTCTACTATAATAGGTATATGTCCAGTTGTGGTAACCATTAGCAGTATATCCCAGATTACTAAAAGCATTTCCTAAAGCATAAGATATTGTTGGCTCTGACTTTTTCCAATCAGATAATATAGACTGGGTTGGAATAAGTCCCGTTGTTGCTTGAAATTCACCACCAGTAGTACTTAAAAATACCGGTGAATAAAAATTATTAAAGACAAAGCCTTCATGACTTAATTTATATAAAGTTGGCGTTAGTTCTGGGTCAACGGCAATCATGTTAAAGCCTTCTGCAAGAATAAATATTAAGTTTTTTCCTTTAAACATACCTGTATATTCATTTTTATTGGTAGCATCACTATTTTTAAAATATTCTAACATGCTTTTTATTGTACTATTGGTTTCATTGGCAATTAAAGTATCAAAATCAATTTCTATTTCGTTATAAGTTGGTACTACTTCTTCCGGTTCTTCCTCTTCGGGAATGTTTGGGATATCTGGTTCCTCATTCATTGTCAATTTTTCTTCAAAACCAAATAACACTCTTTTAACATCTAGCCTTGTGTAAGTAAATAATCCAAATGTTTCCACTGTTTTAGATTCACTATTAATATTGTAATATAGATTATAAGCTGAATAAGTATCATTTTTATTTATGTTTAAACATAATAAGGAAATTATCCATATTAAAATAGTAGCAATAAAACATATTAATATTTTCTTTAGACTAGCTCTTTCAAAATTTATATGATGATGAAATATAATTAAAAGGATAATTGGGATTAAATAAAGAATTACTACCCATATGTTTTTTATAACAACATCAAAAATAATATTTGTAAAATCAAGAGCGTTGCTAGCCAGTCCTAAAGTATTAAAAGAAAATATATTGCTAAATAATCTGTGGAAGAAAAATTGGAAGCAATAATAAATTACAAAGACTACACTTATGATGTAAGTTAAAACCATATTTCCTTTTTTCTTAAATATGTTTGTTATTAAATATAAAATTAATATAATAGGAATACTAAAAAGCAAAGTTAAAAGAATGCCACTAAAACTCTTAGTGACGAATATTTTGGTTAGTATTTCTAAATAAATAATTAAAAAGCTTAAATAAAATATGACATTAAACTGCTTCTTCATAATTTCACCTAAATTTATTATATCAAAATTTAGAATAATTAAAAGATTAACTTTGCTTTTTTTCGATTTTTATGTATAATTGTGTTAGGTGATGATGAATGAAAAAAATGTGGAGTCTTTATCATAAATATGAAGAAATTATTAATTATTTAATTGTTGGTGGACTTACTACTATAATTAGCTTAGCTGTTAAATATGGTCTTTTATTTACAGTATTGGATGCTAGTGATGCGGTAGAATTACAAGCAGCAGTTATTATTTCTTGGATTATAGCAGTCGCTTTTGCTTATATTACTAATCGGATATTTGTTTTTCATTCTAAATCAAAACAATATTTAAAAGAAATTAGTGGATTTGTCGCTGGTAGAATAGCTACTTTAATTATGGAAATGGTTATTATGTGGTTCTTCGTTACATTACTTGGTTTAGATAGTAATTTATGGGTTATTGTTTGGACTATTGTAGCTCAGATATTAGTTATTGTTGGTAATTATGTTATTAGTAAATTATTTGTATTTAAAAAATAATTCATACAAGCCTTAAGTCGTATAGATTTAAGGTTTTTATATTGTTTAAATGTTCGCTTGTTTTTCTATATAGGAAATGATAGAATATTGTTGGTTTAGAAAGGAAAATTTATGGACGATTTTATAAAATATCTTTTAGTAACTGACCAACTTGATGAAGTATTTTGGGGTAAGAAAAAAGAAGCAGAAGATGAGGAAGTTTTGAAAAGAACTTTGAGAAAAAAAGATGATAAAGAAGATAATAGTCATAAAAATTCTAGTTCATTTACAAAATAATTAGGAAAGGAGTTTTTTATGTTTGAGTTAATATCAAAATATAAACCTAGTGGAGACCAACCACAAGCGATTGAAAAGTTAGTTAAAGGAATTAATGAGGGCAAGAAAGAACAAGTTTTACTGGGTGCTACTGGTACGGGTAAAACGTTTACGGTTGCTAATGTTATTAAGGAAGTGAATAAACCTACCCTTGTTTTA
>CALWAA010000088.1 GCA_944372725.1 uncultured Bacilli bacterium
TACTAATTCTTAAAAAAATATCCCGAAATAGAAACATTTTTCTTGACTTTTTGACTAGCTATATTTATAATTTAACTATAAGCTAGGAAACTTATCATATATCTATGATAGATTATTTTAATAGTATTTAAAATGAAGCCTAGCATCATGAAAGGCGTTAGATTATGAAGATTGAGACATTAAAGAAAAGTCATTTAAAAAGGAATATTATTATAGGAGTAGTGGTAGTAGCAATAATTAGCGCAGTAATACTAAACTTTACAAGAGCAAAATATCGAGTAACAGAAAGTATTCCACTTGTTAATGGAACGATTAATTATAGCTCAGGAGACCTGAATATGGTAGCAATTTATGTTAATGGAGATGATGGTTACACTAAAAGCGATACAATCCCAGAATCAGGATATGAATTAAATGAAGAAGAAAGTTATTGTGCTGTAGATGGCAATAGAGATGACAATATCTCTCTATCTTATGATGTAGATACAAAAAGTTTAAGCGTAACGCCAATAACAACAAGAGGAACAAAATGCTATTTATACTTTGATGAGAAATCGACACCAAAAAATGTCCAAGAATTAATAGCAAGTAAAAACTTAGCAACAAGAACAAACTTTAGTACTATTTTAACAACTGATACCACCGGAACAATCTATCAAGCAGAAGATGATGATGGAACAACATATTATTTTGCCGGGAATCCACCTGATAATTGGATATATTTTGCAGATTTTTACTGGAGGATAATCCGAATCAATGGAGATGGATCCATCCGAATAATCTATAATGGAACAAGTAATACGACAACAGGAGAAGAAACTCAGATAGGAACAATTGCATTTAATATTAATAATAATGATAATGCATATATGGGATATATGTATGGAACTCCAAGAAGCGATACATATGAAGCAACTCATATAAATACAAATGATAGCACAGTTAAGGAAATGTTAGATAACTGGTACAATAGTAATCTATTAAAATACGCAAGTTATATTGATTCGGATGCAGGATTTTGCAATGATAGATATCCAAGTACAAACTTTTTAGTATCTAATGGTTTAGGAGGAACTGAAGCAATAGAAACCTATTATGGAGCGTATATTAGAATGTATGCCGGCGATAATGTTAGTAATGCCAATCCAAGTTTCAAATGTCATAATAGTGTAGATTTATTTACAATAAGTAATAGTAGCAAAGGAAATCATGAGTTAACTTATCCAATAGGCCTTATCACAGTGGATGAAATATCATATGCGGGAGGTGTATATAATATTGCTAATAGTACATATTACTTGGATACTGGAGAATTCTATCGAACTATATCTCCAGCATACTTTGAAGATGAGAATAGAGCTTTTGTTTTTATTATGGGTAATAATGGCGCTATTCGAATGAATTGGTTAGATGAAGAACGTGGTGTCCGTCCTGTCATTAATCTAAAAGCTGATACTATATTTTCTTCAGGTGATGGTACTGCTTCAAATCCTTATGTAGTTGCAACTTAATATTTTAGAGCATTTGCTCTTTTTATTTGTTTGTTTCTATGTTATAATTTTATAAGAATAGGAAAGATGACTATGAAAGTATTGTTAGCACCTTTTACATTTATTATTAGTTTTATTAAGCATTTCTTCATTGGAGTAAAATTTGTTTTTTTTGATGCTTGGTATAACTTAATTGAATATTATCAAGATAAAAATAATTTTAAGAAAAGAGAACAACATGCTAATTTAAATGAAATAATTGAGAATAATAATGATAATGAAGAAGAAGAGCAACATGTTCTTAGTTTAGATGAACGAAATCGAATTCAATTAGAAAAACAAGAGTTAATGAAGGAAATGCAACGAGAGATTAATTCTAGAAAAGTTAGTAAAGATTATTACTATTATTATGGTACGGATAAAACAGGAAAGAAAGTTAAAGGAATGATGAGCGCCACTAATAAGATGACCTTGCATAATTTCCTTGCTAATGAAGGTATTGATGTTTATCAAGTTAAAAAAGCTGGTATGGCTAATTTTTTAAAGAAAATTGGATTGGAACAAGACCATGAGATGAGTACAAAAGATTTAATATTTTGGCTTACTCAAGTTTGCACTTATTTAAAAGCCGGACTTACTTTAAATGATACCATTCATATTATGATGGAACAAGCAAGCAAAGACAAAAAGAAAAAAAGATTATATGAAGCAATTAGTTATGAACTTACTTTAGGTGAATCTTTTAGTAAAGCTTTAGAAAATCAAGGTAAAGTATTTCCACCATTATTAATTAATATGGTTAAAAGTGCCGAAGCTACCGGTGAGATTATTAAAACGCTTGATGATATGGCAAATTATTATACCGAAATAGATAAAACAAGAAAAGAAATGATTAGTGCGATTATTTATCCAGCTATATTACTTATTTTTGCAATTGCAATTTTAACTTTTATTATGGTTTATGTTATTCCAGAGTTTATTCGTATTTACGACCAAGCCGGAATTGTAGTTAGTGGCTTTACTTTGACAATTATTAATATCAGTAAATATATTACTGCTAATTTAGATGTTATTTTGCTTATTGCGTTTTTAGTTATTATTGTTTTACTTCTTCTTTATAAAAAAAGTAAGGGTGTTAGGAGAGCTATTCAAAGTTTTGGTATGCATATTCCGTTTTTTGGGAAAATTATTATTTATCATGAATTAACTCTATTTACCAAGACATTTGCTAGTTTACTACGTAATAGTGTTTATATTACAAGTAGTATGGAAATCTTATCAAATATTACAAATAATGAAGTATATAAAGATATTATGATGGAAACCATTAGTAATATTGCTAGAGGAGAAAAGATTAGTAAGTCTTTTTATCACAAATGGTGTATTCCCGATGCTTGCTATTACATGATTGTAACAGGGGAAGCTACCGGTGAGCTATCTTTAATGATGGAAAAAGTTGCTAGTTATTTTAATGATTTACATAAATCGAGAGTTACGAATTTAAAAAGCTTTTTAGAACCAATTATGATAGTCGTTTTAGCTTTAATTGTAGGTGTCGTAATCCTTGCAGTTGTTATTCCGATGTTTAGTTTGTATGGTCAGATAGGGTAGGTGAAAAAATGATTATTGGACTTTTTCTGATAGGATTTGTTTTAGGACTTGTTTATGCTTTAATTGGTGAAAAACTTCCTTTATTAGTTCCAGAAGTGCTTCCTAAGGAAAATAATTCTTGGATTTTAAATCTTTTTATTGGTGTCGTAAATGCTTTAATCTTTTTAATTAGTTATTATACTTTTGGAATTAGTTATGAATTTTTTGCCACTCTTATTATTGCCGGATTAGTATTTATCATTTTCATTAGTGATTTTAAATATATGATTATTTTAGATAGCCCTTTAGTTGTATCAGCTATCCTTATTCTTATTTTAAGAGCTTATTTCAATGGATTTAAAGATATGGGAGTAAGTTTACTTTTCGGGCTTATTTTGTTTTTAGTCATGTTTCTTATTGGCTTATTTGGCAAAAAAATGTTTAAAAAAGAAGCATTAGGTGGAGGAGACATTAAACTCGCAGGTATTATTGGTATTATTTTAGGATTAAAATTAGGGTTAGTAGCTATTATTTTATCTAGTTTGCTTGCTCTTCCTTATGCAGCAGGAGCAATGATGTTAAATAAAGATAGTGAAGTTCCTTTTGGCCCCTTTTTAATAGCTAGTATGGCAATTGTGTTTATATTTTCAGATAAGTTTTTAAATTTAATTGCCTTTTTATTTTAAAAGTTGTATAATAAACCCCAATTAAAGGGGTTTTTGTATGAAAGATTATTTAAATTATCAAGGAAATTTAAGTAAATTATCTAAAAAAGATTTAGAATATCTTTTTCTTTTACTTAAAGATTATCAATTACAATATAAGGAATCTTTGGGAATTGATGAGAAAATTAGTTTTGGTGTAGAAGTAGAATTTGAGGATATCTTACTTTATTATGTAGCAAAAGAATTAAAACAATATCCAGAGTTTCGTTATTGGTCGTGTATTCCTGATAAAAGTTGCAGTTATAAAATTGATGATTTTGTGGTTGGGGGCGAAGTAGTAACACCCATCCTACACGATATACCAATTGATTGGCAAATGCTTTCCGCAGCGGTAGAAATTTTAAAAAAATTGGGAGCTAATAGTACAAAGAGAACTAGCTTACACGTTCATGTTGGTGGCCAAATTTTTGGTGAAGATATTAAAAATGTAGTGAGATTTGTTAAAGTCTGGTGTATTTTTGAAGCAGTTATTTTTAAATTTGCTTGTGGTGAAGATAAAGATTTTCGCCCTAACATTCTTTATTTTGCCCATCCAATTAGTGAGGCGGTAAAATTAAAATGTAAATATATTCCTGGCTTTTTAGAAAATCTACTTATTCCAAAAGGCCTTGGTTTTGATAAAAAATGGGCCATTAGCTTTCAAAATTATTATGATTTAATTTCAGAAGAAGAAGTAAATAATATGTTAGAAATTCGAATAGCAAATGGTACATTAAAAAAAGAGATTATTCAAAATACAATTTATTTTTATTTGAAACTAATGTTGTATGTAATGAGTGATAAATATGATGAGGCTTTAATTAATTCTTTATTTCAAAAATTACGTGTAAAAGATTTTAGCAAATATAGTGAAATTTATGCTAAAGAAGCTTTAATGCTTGCTGATTTAATTTTTGATAATACTTTTGATAAAATTAATTTTTTGAAGCAATATGTAAAAAAAGAAGAGACTGTTTTTATGAGATAAATAGTCTTTTTTAACTTTTATAAAGGGTTTTCCACGGTTTGACAAAATTCGACACTTCCTTATGCTAAGATAGAAGCTAAATCTTAGAGGAAGGAGGAATTATATGCAAACTAAGATTTTTAAAAATTTAACCGATGATATT
>CALWAA010000089.1 GCA_944372725.1 uncultured Bacilli bacterium
TATGATGATTATCCCGATGAAATTGAATGGTAACAGTTTCTTTTTTCTATATTTTTCTTTACTAAAATATGCTATAATTACTTTTAGAAGAGGTGTGTTATGAAGAAAAAAGAACTAGTAGATTTAATTACCGGAATATTTTTAATGTTACTGGCCGGTGTAATCCTATTATTACCAACATTTAAAGTAAATGATTTAAGTTTTATTTTAAAAACAGTATTTGGTTTTTATGCTTTAATTAAAGCTGCTCAATTTATTTTAATATTAAAAGAAAAAGATTTTGAAAGCTTGTTTACATGTTTAATATCTTTAGGTGCTTTTATCAGTTTATTTTTAATAGAAGCTACAACTAGAAACACAGTATTAGTATTAATGATTTGGATGGGGCTTATGTGTCTTATTAAGCTTAAAAAAGCTGATTTTTATCATGACCGTAAAAATAAAATGTGGATATTAAGAATATTTATTTTATTTGCCTTTTTAACATCAGGATTATTAACAGGTTTAAATCTATATTACGAGGCATCCGTCCAAACTATTATTATTGGCTTCTTCTTTTATTTAAATGGTATCTTGGATGTAGTAGACCCTATTGCATTATACTTAATGGAGAATAACAAATGAAATTAGTAAATGATTTTACAGAATATCAAATATTAGATTTAAATAATGGCAAAAAATTAGAAACATGGAATGGCGTTATTTTAAATAGACCAGACCCCCAAGTAATATGGAAAAAAGAAGAAACATCAATTTGGCTAAAAGCAGATGCTATTTATGACAGAAGTAATACTGGAGGAGGGAAGTGGAATATTAAGAAAAATATTCCTTCTTCCTGGGTGATAAACTATCATGATTTAAAATTTAACTTAAAACTAATGGGATTTAAACATACTGGCTTATTTCCCGAACAAGCTTATAATTGGAATTTAATTCGTGAAAAAATTAAAAGTGTTAATAGGGAAATTAAAGTACTAAATTTATTTGCATACACAGGTGCAGCCACTATCGCCGCCTTAAAAGAAGGAGCAAGTGTTGTTCATGTTGATTCATCCCGAGGAATGATTGATTGGGCCAAAGAAAATGTCAAACTAAATCATTTAGAGAATGCTTCTGTTCGCTTTTTAGTAGATGATGTAAGAAAATTTGTCAAAAGGGAAATTAGACGCGGAAACAAATATGATATTATCATAATGGACCCTCCATCATTTGGGAGAGGCTCTAAAAATGAAGTATGGAATATTGAAAATGATTTAGATGATTTAATCAAAGATACATCCGAACTTTTAAGTGATAATCCTATTCTTTTTTTAATTAATTCTTACACAACTGGTTTATCTAAAACTGTTTTAGAAGATATCCTTTATTTAAGAGTAAACAGTAAATTTAAAGGCGTTATTACCAGTGATGAATTAGGTTTGCCGGTAAATAACTCTAATTTAATATTACCATGTGGTATTTATGCAAGGTGGGAAAGTACAGATTTTTAATATCAGTGCATTTCCTTTTATTAGGATGTTCAAGTGATACAACCAAAAAATTAATAGTGATGAAGCCCTAAAAGCCTACGAAAACATTAATTTAGAAGAATAATTGTAACTTTTTTTCATATATTTAATTAGAAAGTTGAGGAAAAAATATATGGAAATATTAAAAGTATCTAGTAAATCAAATCCTAGTAAAGTTGCCGGAGCAATTGCTAATATATTTAGAGAAAAGGGCAGTGTAGAAATCCAAACCATTGGGGCCGGCTCTTTAAATCAAGCGATAAAAGGCATAGCAATTGCCAGAGGTTTCGTAGCACCTAGCGGTGATAATTTAGTTGTAATACCAGCTTTTAATGATGTAGTAATTAATGGCGAAGATAAAACAGCCATGAAATTAATTGTAACCAAAAAATAAAGTCAACTATTAAAGTTGATTTTTCTTTTGTATTTTACTACTTTCCCCTAGCGATTATATTAAAAATAATTTATAATAATAATAGGGTGAGACTTATGAATGAAATAATATTAGAAGATGTCGATGGAAACAAAACCAAAGCAACTTTTTTATTTACGCATTTTGATTATAATTTCAGCAAAAATTATATAGTTTATTTAGTGGATAATGACTTATTAGCATCTTCCTATGAAATAGTCGATGATAAATATATTATTAACAATGATTTATCTAGCGCCGAGTATGATATGATTGATAAAGTAATTGAAAGTAAAATGGGAGATACGAATGAATAAGTTTTACATTAATGATAGTAATGGTAGAAAATATTATGCCTATAAATATGAAAGAGATGAAGTAAAATATATTAGTTTAGAAAGAAAAAATATCTCATTACTTTTATCAAGCATATCAAAGGATAAAATCAGAAATATTCGCGATAAAGATAAGTACATGGAAATAGTATTTGAAAATGGTTTGACACTTATAATTGATAACTTAAGAATTTTTAAACCTCATCAAGATAATGATGATAAATATTTTCAAATTTTATTAACAAAATTAAAATCATTTGTCGAAAAAGAAACATTAAAAAAATACAAAGCAACATTACCACCAAATCATATCCCTAAAGTAAATAGAACTAGAAAAAAAGAAATTCCAAAGAGAAGAATTATTGCGGGAGCTTTATCGCTAGCTCTAACTGCTTCTCTAATCGCTGGTCTAATAAATAAAGAAATTGCCAAAGCCCAAGAATCATCACCATTTGAAAATACTACTATTAGTTATACCATTCCTTCTGTAGAAAATAATAAAAAAGAAGTAAATAATGAAACAATAATAGAACCAGTCAAAGATAATAGTATTAAAGTAGACTTAGCCTTTTCTGATGAAACTGCAAATGGAAAATTAGAACAGACGATTGAATTATGTGCACCTTACTTAGATGAATGGATTGAAAGATATGGTTTACCAAGAGATTTAACTTATGCTTTAGTAAGTCAAGAATATGGGCTTCTTGATTGCAGTATAAATGCTGGCGGAGCATGCGGTCCCATGCAACTTCAAGTTTCCTCTTTTCATAATGATAATGCGATTGAATGTGTAAAAGTACCAGTTTATGAAAATGGTGAATTTACAGGTGAGTATGATGAATTTTTTGTCGCTGATGCGCGTCATTTAGATGACCCAAGATTAGCCGGAAAAAACTATTTAGTGATGCAAAACTTAGAAGATAATTTCCGAATTGGTTGTGCCCAACTAAGAAGATGCATTGATAAATACAAAAACATTTTTATTGCAGTAGATGCTTATAATAAAGGAATGTATGCGATGTCAAATGTATGTAGTGAAGACGAGTTAAATTATTATGAAAACAATTTAGAAGACTTTTCATGGGTTAATTTAATACCTAATCACTATGGCGAAAATTATGGTGATAAAGACTATATTTGGCATGTCTTAAGATATTTAGATACAGGTACAAGAGGCGAAGCAAATATCGAATATAATTATAAAGACGAGTTAATAAAAGTAGACTTAACCAATACAAACGTGTATAATAATGAACTTGGTAGGTGATGAAATGAATCGCGTCGTTCTAGTAACAGGGGCATCTCGTGGTTTAGGTGCCAGTATTGCCAAATTATTTTTAGAAAATAAAGATATTGTTTATGTAAACTATAATCATAGCAAAATGGAAGCTGAAAACCTATGTAAAAATTATGAGTTAGCAATTCCTTTGAAATGTGATGTAACAAGGGAAGAAGAAATTAAAGAAATGATTGCCAAAATAAAAGAAGAACAAGGACATTTAGATATTATTATAAATAATGCTGGAATTGCGAAGGATTCTTTAGTAGAAGATAAAACCAAAGAAACATTCATGAGTGTGTTAAAAACCAATTTAGTAGGTTCCTTTTTAGTATGCAAGTATGGTAAAAAAATAATGGATAAGGGATGCATTATCAACATTTCCTCAACGAATGGAATAGACACTTATTACCCCTATAGTTTAGATTATGATGCATCTAAAGCGGGGCTTATTTCCCTAACTCACAATTTAGCTGTAGAATATGCTCCTCGTATTAGGGTAAATGCTGTTGCTCCCGGTTGGATAAATACTAGCATGAATAAAGAATTAGATGGAGAGTTTAAAAAAGAAGAATGTGATAAAATCTTACTAAATAGATTTGCAGAACCAAATGAAATAGCAAAAGTAGTATTCTTTTTATGTAGCGATGATGCTAGTTATATTAATGGCACTGTAATAAGGGTAGATGGAGGCCTAAAGTAAAAACATGATATCAATAACAATTATATTTAACGAAAATGAATTAAACTTACCAGTAACCCATTTAGAATCAAACGACCCCTTTCATAAAAATTTAATTTTGAGAATATGTGATGCTTATGAAATCAACATTGATAAAGAAAATTACATAGATGATTTATTAAAAGATAATCATATTATTATGACGACAACCCAAAATGTTTTACTATGTTACATTCCTAATAATATAACTGAAAAGCAATATGAATCATTACAAAATTTAAAAGAGTATATGAATCACTTTAAAGGTTTTTATGGCATTATTATGTTAGAGCAACCCCTAAATTTTTTTAAAGAAGATGATGAAATTTCTTTAACAATAGACCAATTTTTAGAATATATAAGTGAATTTTGTATATCAAAAACCAGATAAAAAAGGAGAATATAAATGATTGACGAATTAGTAAAAAAAGCCGAAATTGAATGCAGTGATATATTTAAAAAGATTGATGAAAATGAACTCTTTTTTAGTAATCTTGTCCTAAATGCTTTTAGAGAAGAAAATGTGAGTGAAAACTGTTTTAACATGACAACTGGATATGGCTATAATGATTTAGGAAGAGATACAATTGAAAGAGT
>CALWAA010000090.1 GCA_944372725.1 uncultured Bacilli bacterium
TATTTCTTTTGAAATTAGAGGCAGTTGATGGTCCTAAAATAATACTTGTCTTATCTAAATGATTTTCTAGATATGTTTTTACCTTACCGGCTTCCCTGCTTGCTTCTTTATAATCAATACTTCCAATTTTAATGTTTGCTAAATAATAATATGGTGGATATTTTAAAATTTTCCGTATCTTCATTTCACTTTGATAAAAAGAGTTATAATCATGATTTTTTACTGCTTTTATAGTTTCATTATCAGGATTAAAAGTTTGAATGACTACTTTTCCAGGTGCTACACTTCTACCTGCTCTTCCAGCTGCTTGGTCAAGTAAACTAAATGTCCTTTCGCTACTTCTAAAATCAGGAATATTTAGAGATGTATCGGCATTTATTACTCCTACTAACGTACATTTAGGAAAATCTAGACCCTTACTAATCATTTGGGTTCCGATTAAAATGTTATACTCTTCCTTTTTAAAAGCTTTAATAATTTTGTCATGAGCCCCTTTTTTACTAGTTGTATCAGCATCCATCCGAATAATTCTCGCATCTGGATATTTTTCTTTGATGATTTCTTCTAGTTTTTCTGTTCCCATACCCATATAATTTAGTCCTTTTTCATGACACTCAGGACATATGTCATCTTTTATTTTCGTATAACCACAATAATGACATCTTAAAGTATTTGATGTTTTATGATAAGTTAAAGATATCTCACAATGGGGACATTTGTAAGTAAAGCCACAATTACTACAAGTGATAAATGTTGAAAATCCTCTTCTATTTAATAATAATATGACTTGTTCCCGTCTTTCTAAACATTCTTTTATTTTTTTATCTAAGAGTTCGCTAATTGTGAAATATCTTTTTTGAAGTTCTTCTTTCATATCCACAATAAAAACTTCAGGAAGTGGCAAGTTATTCGCACGATTCTTTAAAGTAATTAATTTATATACTCCCTTTTGGGCTCTCGCCATCGTTTCTAAGGATGGTGTGGCACTGCCAAGAATGAAAGGACAATGATGATATAAACTTCTTTTTTCGGCAATATCTCTGGCGTGGTATCTCGGATTATTATCCTGTTTATAAGTATCACTGTGTTCTTCATCCATTATAATCATACCAATATTTGTTAATGGTGCAAAAATAGCACTACGTGTTCCTATCACTATTTTAATGTCATTATCTAATATTTTTTTATATTCTTGATACTTTTCTTTCGCTGACAAACCACTGTGGAGTATCGCAACATCACTACCAAAATTATCATAAAATATATTTACGATTTGTTCTGTTAAACTAATTTCTGGCACAAGTAGAAGAGCACTTTTATTTTGCTTTATTACTTCTTTAATTAAACTAATATAAACAAGAGTTTTTCCACTTCCAGTTATACCATATAATAAGAAAGTTTCAGCTTTATTTAATGAAGGTAAAATAGCATTAAAAGCATTTTGTTGTTCGGCATTTAATACTTTATTATCTATTAATGTTTCTTTTTTAACTGCTTTTTTCTTTATTCTTTTTTCAATTTTTACTAAATCTAATTTTATTAATTCTCTTAGGCTTGCACTATTTACTTCTTGTTTATTAATTTCTTCATTTATTAATAATTTTTCTAAAATATTTGTTTTATTGCTTTTTCGATGACTATTAATAAAATGCTCAATTGCTTCTCTGTCTTTATTTAAAGTAATATAATAATCATAATCATTGTAATCTCGTGCTTGCATCTTTATTTTTAAAGCACTTGGAAGCATGGTTTGATAGGCAGTGATTAAGTTACATAGAGTAATCTTTTGCATATAACGGCCTAGTTCCAATAATTCTTTGTTTAATACTAAAAATTCATCTTCAATACTAGAAATCTCTTTTAATTCATATGTTTTCTCATAAGTATCTGTTATTTTTAGAACTATTCCATGAACAAGACGATTGTTAAACGGAACTAAAACTTTCATTCCTACTTTTAATTTTTCTTGTAAGTTTAAAGGTATTTTATAGGTAAATGCTTTATCCAGTGATTTTACAGGATATTCCACAATACAATATGCATACATAATTTTACCTCCTTATAATATTTTATCAAAAACTTCCTTGATATTCTATCCTTTTTGTAATTCATAATATAAAGGAATAATATCATTACCTCTAATAAAATTAACGATAAATTTATCACTTTCTTTGGATATAATTATTCCTATTGTTCTATTATGAAATGGCCTCTTTACTTGTTCATCTACTAAATTCATATAAAATTGTATTTGGGCTTTATCTTCTTTTCTTAAACTTCGTAATTTTAATTCAATTATTACAAAAGCATTAAATTCATAGTTGAAAAGTAAAATATCAACAAAATAATTGTGATTATCTTTTACCAATTTATATTGATGGGCAACATAAGTAAAACCTTGCCCTAATTGTTTAAAAAAGAAATCCAGATTAGCTAAAATATTTAATTCTAAATCATGTTCATTACTTACTTCATTTTGGATAGGAATAATAATCGGATTTTTCATATCGGTTGTAATCGAATATGTTTTTGGTATTTCTATTTCTATATTTTCTGGCTTATGCACTAATCTTTCATAAGCATTCGATTTTATTTCTCTGCCCAATTCTCTTTCCGATAAATTGTTTTTAATACACAAATTAATAAAATAATTTCTTTTATTTTCATCTTTAATTGATAATAATCTTTTATAATGCGTCCAACTTAATGTACGCCGCAATGCGGCGCATTTTGGAAAACTTAAATAAAACTGCCTAAAACGCCGTAAATTTGTTGCATCATATCCTTTTCCATAAATTTCAGTTAATTTAATTGACCATTTTTTAATTAATTCATTACCATATTTAGCTTTTTTGCTACCACCTTGGGCTTCAACAATTAAACGCCCTATATGCCAATATGTTTCTACTAAACTATAATTTTCTTCTAATTTTCTTGCTCTTTTACTTATTTCATTGCTTTTAATTAAATGTTCTATTTCTACATAATATTCTTGTTCTTTCATCCAAAAGTCCTTTCTGTAAAGCCTATATAACATATTTTTTTGGATATGTAAATATTTATGGATTAAAATGGCTACAAATTTATTTATTTACGACAAAATTTTTTTAAAATTATAAAATAAAGAAAGATAGAGTGTTTAAAATTCTCTATCTTATATTGTTTGATTGTTTTTCGTTTTTTCTAATACTTTTATTTCATTATTATAAAAATTTACTTAATCATTCTAATATAAATTATTTAAGCCAATGCTATTTTTTCTTGTTGTTCCACCTTCAATATCATAACAATCGTTAATAATGAAGAAGGCGTTTTTATCTAATTCCAAAATAATTTGTTTAAACATATAATAATCACGGTTAGGAACAACACAAAGTAAAACATCTTGTTTTTTACTTGTATAGCCCCCTTCGGCTTTTATTCTTGTTACTCCTAATTTTAATTCATTAATAATTACATTTTCAATTTCATCAATCTTATTACTATTTATAATAAACATTTTACTTTCAGATATACCAATTACCATTTTATCTACAATTACACTTGATACGTATAAAATAATAATTCCATACACTACTTTTGGAATACCAAAGACAATTCCACCAAATAAAATAATGAAAATATTACTTAAGATGGTTGCCCTACCTTCTGGCATATGCATATATTTACAAATAATTTGCATGATAATGTCACTGCCACCGGTTGTATATTCCATTTTATAGACAATTCCATAGGCTACACCATATAAAATACTTGTAAAAGCGACAGTCGTAATTATGTCATCAAAGACAAATTTGGTAGCAAGCATTTCACCTAGAGGTGAGGTTAAAGTAATCATTACTGGGTATAAAATACTTCCAAATATACTTTTCATTGTTTTATCTTTTCCTAAGAATATAAAACTTATTCCTATTAAAAGAATCGCTGTAACATATATAAATATTTGGTCATTCCAGCCAAATAAATCATTAAAGATGATGGCTAAACTGGTAGTACCACCTACTATTAAATCATTGGGTTTTAAAAAAACATTATAATTTAATCCAAGTAAAAAAGTTCCTAAAATCATAAAAACTAATCTTGGAATTCTATTTTTATCTAATACTTTTTTTAATATTTTTGGTATATCCATATTATCCCTATCTTTCTAATTAAAATCATATCGATTATTTTCATAAAAGTCAATAGAAAAAGCACTAATTTAGTGCTTACTACCAATATCTTCCGAATAAATCAATATCTATATTTAGTTGTTTTTTTATAACACCACATTTTACTTCTTCATTCGTGTAATCATTTATGATACATGTATTTTTTTCAGTATAAATAAAATCAATTATTAAAAACGCTACTAATATAATTAATAAACCAATTGCTATATCTCTCATAATCTACCTCTAATAAAATAATAGCTTTCTTACCACTAAAAGTCAACATAAAATAATAATCATTTACATATTATTAGACTAGAGGTGAAATAAATGAATGGTAATTTTTTTGGAAACCCTACTTTTCCTACTAATACCACTACTAACACAAACAATATGACTAGTCCACCTGGAAATTATAGCTATATGGAAAGTCTTCCGATGGAACAAAGTTATATTGAAAATATTTTAAGACTGAATAAAGGAAAGAAAGTAAAGGCTTACTTTACTTATCCTGATGCTAATGAGTGGCGTGATAAAGTTTATGATGGAGTAATCGAAGAAGCTGGACGAGACCATTTAATTATGAGTGACCCTAAGACTGGAGACTGGTATTTACTTCGTATGATTTATCTTGATTATGTTACTTTTGAAGAAAGAATTAATTATAGTCATGATTATTCTGATAAAACGTTCTA
>CALWAA010000091.1 GCA_944372725.1 uncultured Bacilli bacterium
GAAAAAGTTTATGATTCTGTTGTAGTTGTAAACACTTATAATGATGGTAAAGCTTATTCATCAGGAACAGGCTTTGTTTATAAAACGGAAGATGATACTGCTTATATCTTAACCAATAATCACGTAATTGACAATGCCGATGATGTTTATGTAAAATTTACAGATGAAACTGTTGTAAAAGCAGAAGTAGTTGGAAGTGATGTTTACTCTGATATAGCTGTCTTGTCAGTAGATGAAGAATATATTATAGCA
This sequence comes from uncultured Bacilli bacterium, assembly GCA_944372725.1. GTDB lineage: Bacteria > Bacillota_I > Bacilli_A > RF39 > UBA660 > Caccenecus. The sequence continues at coordinate 253 of CALWAA010000091.1, forward strand.
GTCGCTGAAATAGGAAGCAGTGAAGATGCTAGACTTGGAGACACCGTTTTTGCGATTGGTGCCCCACTTGATAGTGCTTATTCATGGAGTGTCACAAGAGGAATTGTCTCTGGAAAAGATAGAATGGTAGAAGTAGAATTTACCAGTGGAAATACCACCACACCTATGATAGTGAATACCATTCAAACTGATGCCGCCATAAATAGTGGTAACAGTGGTGGACCACTTGCTAATTCAAATGGCGAAGTAATTGGTATTACTTCAATTAAATTAGCCAGTTCAAGCATTTCAAATTCAAGCATTGAAGGAATGGGCTTTGCTATTCCAATTGAAACAGCCCTTCAATTTGCCGAACAATTAATAAGTGGCGAAGAAGTAGAAAGACCATACTTAGGTATTTCCATGATTGATGTAACAAACGCTTATATGTCAAGAGAATACTATGAAATTATTAGAAAAGCAAATGTCACAAGTGGTGTAATCGTCGCTGGATTCACTGATAACAGTTCAGCTGAACAAGCAGGACTTGAAGTAGGGGATATTATCATCAAAGTAGATGGCAATGATGCTCCATCAAACGCCTATTTAAGATATTACTTATATAAACATACAGTAGGCGATGAAATGAGCTTAACAATAATAAGAGATGGAAAAGAAAAAGACATTAAAGTAATGCTTACAGATTAAAAAAACTTACATACTTTAAAAAAATATGCTATAATAAACAACGCATGGTTTTATTGGAAACGTACATTTATATAATGATTAACGAACAACACATATGCGTTGTTTTTTTGTTGTAAGAAAGGAGGATTAAAATGCCAAAAACAAAATTAGAAGATTTTATTTATACGATTATAATGGTAATTGTAATGGTGTATGCAATGGTTTTTTATAACATAATTAATATGGAAGGACCAAGTAATCATGCTTTTCTAATGGCTTTAAAAGAACTTCCTATTATGGGTCTAATAGCCTTTATTTTAGAATTTTTCTTAATAGGAAAAATAGCCCATAAAATAACATTTAAAATTATGAACCCTAAAGATAAGCCAATTTTTATAACAATTACCATTTCTTGCATAATTGTAGCTTTTATGTGCCCAATAATGAGTTTAATAGGCAGTTTATTATTCAATTATAATGAAGCAGAAAACATTATAATTAACTGGTTAAATTTAGCCATCAAAAACTTTCCAATGGCTTTATTCTGGCAACTATTTTATGCCGGACCATTAGTAAGATTAATATTCAAACATATATTTAAAAGTAATTAAAAAATCTCTAAATTAGAGATTTTTTAATGATTAGCATCATGACTTATTTCTTCAATACTTTTTTCATTTTTGTTTAATAAAGCTTGACTTGTCCAACTAGAAGCTAAACCATAATCAATATAAATTAATTGACCAGACATATAAGAACAAATATCACTACCAACAACTACCATAGGATATCCCATATCTTTAGGTTCAGCCGCATAACCATTCCAACTTTTAAGGAATATATTTTCAATCATTTTAGCTCCTTCTAAAGCATCACCATTAGGACTAGTTGACTTGTTAAAATCATCAGTCAAACCAGTAGTCGTATCACCAGGATTAATTGCATTAATTCTAATTTTTTTAGAAATAAATTCCTTACTCATACACTTATAAGTAACATAAGAAAGTAAACATTGTTTGGCAAATACATAAGCACTTTTTATTAAATCAGAATGATTATCATACCAATCCATCGCCTCATCCCACGTAGGAATATTAATAAGTTCAACAGCACTTTGATATACTTGTTGCCATCCAAATCCACCAACCGATGAAATATAGGTTACAGAGCCATGTTCCACAATTCTATCAAGCAATTTTTCTGTCATATACTTTTGACTATAAAAATTGACTTTTTGCACCAATAATTCATTTCCGGGAAACGCCGCAATACCATGACACAAAAATAATGCATCTATTTTTAAAGGTAAATTATCTATTACCTTATCGATTTCTTCTTTATTACTTAAATCAGCTTGATAAGCTTTTTTAACAGGTAAATCTATCGAATTAATATCAATAGCATATACATTAGCTCCTAGTTCAATTAATAATTCTGTAGCAGACCTACTCATACCAGAAGCAGCACCTGTAATAACAACAGTTTTTCCTTCAAATCCAAATAATTTTTTTAAATCCATCTTTATCCTCCCTATAATATTGTACCACAAAAAAAGGAAACCATAATTAGTTTCCCATAAACTTTACATTATTTATTTTGATCTTTTATCCATTCCTCTGGTGTAATTCCACTCTTTTTACATTCTTCTATTTCTTCTTTTGTAAGCCCATATGCTTTTACTTTATCCATAAATAATTTCTCATTAATTTTTTATCTTTTTCTTGTGGAGTATCTCCACTAATTAATACTTTTAAAAGCTTACCTAACAATACCATATTATTTTTTCCTATTCTTAAGCAAAATAATGAAAACAATAATTAAACCAATTACACCACCTGCAATTAAACAAATAGAAACAATTTTTAAAATATTATCATTAGAATTACTAGTTGAAGTATCGCTACTATCTGTAGTATTTTCCGGACTATCAAAAGAAAATTCATAATGAATGGTATCACTATTTATTAAATCCCAAATAAGTGTCCTACCATCCTCACTTACAGTTGTAGCATTATTAGAAATACTTGCATATGGCAAACTTATTTCATAAGAAACAGTTAAAAATTCACTGATATCAACATCCTCATAATTTACATCTTCATCAGACATTTCCCAAACATAATTAGCTTGATAATTACCATCATCAGTCCTTGAAAAGAACAAATTATTTCCTTCACCATTAAAAACTTCTTCCAAGTTAACTTCGCTTAAATTATCACCTGTAATATCATCAATATTGTTAAAATGTTGAGAAATATGAACTAAGTAAATATAATTTTCTTTATCTAAATCAGTTTCTACTATATATCCCATATCTTCTAATTGTTGTCTATCTTCATCACTAAATAATTCATCTTCATTAAATTCAGAAGAATTTAATTGCTCATCTAAATAATCTTTTATTGCCTCATCAATTCTACTCTTCTCTTCTTCTGTAGTACCATAATTTTCTAAACAATCATACACACAAGTTGAATACTCACTTGAACTTTCATCATAAGAACAATTAGCATCACAAACTTCTTGATAAAATTCATTTAAAACCATTCCTCGCATGCTTTCTGAAGAAACAAGTTCATATAAATCCATTTTCATACTCATATTTACATCCACACTTTTATCATCATGAATACTCATATTAATATTGTAATCCATACATCCAGCAATTAAGAAGACACTAACAACCAGCACTAAAACTTTTAAACCCTTTACCATAACATCACTCCTATTATAAAATAATAATAACAAATAAAAAATAGAGTGTCAATCACTCTAATTATTTATTTGTTAATTACTTTTTCAAGCAACAATCTCTTTTCAAAGCCACCATTTCTTTTCTTTTTCCTATCAGCTTCCTCTATAATATCTTCCAAAGTAAAACCATTATATTCAGCCATAGCTCTTATTAACTCTAATTTATCAGCAAGTTCTTTTTTTCTTTCTAAAATACTTGAAGCAGAGCGTACTTCTTCAAGTTCTTCTGTATCTTTAAGAAGTAAGTATTCCCAATATTCTTTTTCATCTAAAACACGATAAATCGGTTTCTCTCCATTTGCTTCAATAATATCCGGAATATTATCTCTAACTAATTTATTATAAATTTGAACCATCTTTTACCATCATTTATTAATATTCATTAGTTTCATAGTAATATGAAGCATCAATTCCTTTAAAAATAGAATTCAAACTAACGTCGTCTGTTAAATTATTTTCTATTAATGTTTTAATTTCTAACGTATTAATTGGACTTCTTTCCATTGCTTGCAAATATAATCGTTTATCAATATTATCCCAATTAACGATTTTACCTAAATTTTTCTTAAGAATTAAATCCAACCAAATTCTTGTACTACGACCATTTCCCTCTAAAAAAGGATGAGCAATATTCATTTCTACGTATTTATCAATAATATTATCTAAAGTATTTTCATTCATAGTTTCTATTTTTTTCAAAATATCTTCTAAATATAAAGAATTTGCAAATCGAAAATTTCCTTTAGAAATATTTTGCTTTCTAATTTGACCAGCGAAATCATATAAACCATCAAATAAATATTTATGTATTTGTTGTAAACCTTTAACTGTACCAATCTCAATATGATTAATATCTCCACTAGAAAATAATTTTTTTGCATTCTCTAAACTTTTTTCATCAATTTGTTCCATCCAAAGCCTCCTTTCATAAAAAAAGAGACTTAAAAAATAGTCTCGTAATAACTTCAAATGGCAGGGGATGAGAGAATCGAACTCCCAACTAAAGTTTTGGAGACTCCTATTATACCATTTAACTAATCCCCTA
>CALWAA010000092.1 GCA_944372725.1 uncultured Bacilli bacterium
TATACTTTTACTGAATTACAAGCATTAAAAAAATAAGTGAACATCACTTATCTTTTGTTATGGCTGTAAATACTAACAAATAGAAAAACTATTGCAAATGCAATAGTATATTTAACCAACTTCCATATATACCTTCCAAAACCTATTTACTTGCTTTAGTGGCTTTTTTAGGTTCTTCTTCTTTTAATTTAGCCGTAATAGATTCTAATGTTTTAATCGTAGATTCTTTTACTTCTCTTGCTGCAGCTTCAATTACTGGAGTACCTTTCTTAACAGCATATTGAACTAAATCATCCGCTTTTTTCTTAATTTTTTTAGCTCCCTCTTTAATTTTTTCTGCTACAGTTTCTTTATCAAGATTTTTTAAATCTTCTTTAATTTCATTTACTTTCGCTTCAATTGTTGCTTTTACTTCTTCTACATCAATATTCTTAGCTTTTTCAATTAATTCATCCATTTTCTTTTTTAAATCTGCTCTTGTTTCTTTACCACTTTTAGGAGCAAATAAAAGTCCTAACCCAACTCCAATACCAGCTCCTAATAAAAACTTCCCTAATCCACTTTTTTTACTCATCTTCCTCGTCCTCCTTTTTATTTTTTTTCTTTTTAAAAAACAATCTTGATGCAAATGATGAGATACCATCTACTACTTTATCCGTAATAGAAACAAGTTTATCTGCCGTAAAATCAACAATTTGAAAAAGACTATTTAATGATTCTACTTTTTCATTTACATCATCCACTACCTTTTCAACTTTGTTAATGGTAATAATTGACTTAATCCCTAATATAATACCAATAATTAAAATAATTATGAGTAATATATAAATAATAATTGGTAAAAATGATAGCCAAAAATCCATTATTTATCCTCCTCTCTATTCTCATACATGGAATCAATTAAATCAAACAAATCATTTTCTAAAGTATCATCTTCCAAATCCACTTCTTTTTTTGCTTCTTCTCTTTTTGGTAATTCTTCTTCAACTTCATCTAAATGTTCCATACTTGAAAATGATTCTAGTGATTCTTCTTCATCCAATGCATCATCAATATTAATTACTTCATCACTACTATCTTTTAAAAGCTCATCAATAGTTCTAGCTTTCTCAAGTCTTTCTTCTAGTTCTTTATCAACTAATATTTCTTCATCTTTTACATCAATTTTCTCTATTTTTTCTTCCTTAGGTCCAAAAGCTTTTTTTCTAACACTATCAACATCTAGCAAACGACTTGGTGCTTCTGTTCTTGTTGTAATCTCATCAGGCGTATAATTCTTATCTAAAATACCATAAACCGGACTAATAATTGGTGATGGTTTAAACTTTTTAACTTCCTTCACTTCTTCTGTTTTTTCTATTCTCTTATATTCTTTACGATAATCTGTTTTATATTCCGTCTTTTTTTCTTGTTTACGTTCATGTTCCATTACATTAGTAGGTCTTTTACGAGGAACATAACTATCAAATTCTTCTTCATCAAAAGCTGGAAAATTAAATGTTTTTTCACTCTTAAATATTTCTCTTTCTGAAACAGTATCATTATAATTATTAATTCGAGCTTTTTCTTCCATTTTCTTTTCTTCATGAATAGCTGGTTCTAAATTATCATAATTTTGATAATTCGTAACTTTTACTTCTTCTTTTTTCGGAATTTCTTTATATTCCCGTACAACCTCAGGCTTCTTTTCTTTCTTTTCAATTACCGGAATTTCTACTTCTTCCTCTTCAAATAAAATATTTTTAAGTTTACTTACTAAACCCATAATATCCACCTTCCTAATTTATATAATCCGGATCTATTATTTCATCAGTTTCTTCTGTTTCTTCTGTAAATTCTAGATAATTATCACTACCTACAATTTCAAAAATATCATAAGCCTCCTCTGATGATAAGAACACATCATCTCCCAAATAATTTTCAATTACATTATTATTATATGTAATTGAAGAGAGAATAGAGATAGCATATGCTACAACATTATTAATATCACTCTCATATGCTACTACTTCTATTTTAGCATAATTATACATAATTTCAATTAAATATTGATTACTTTCATAATTATTTATCTCAATATAGCCAGTTTTCCCTTGATAAGTTAAACTAGAAGAATAATAAGCATTTTGATTAGCATGATAAGTAAAACCTACCTTACTATTAAAACTCACTATATCAACATATAAATAATACAAATATTTTTGGTCACTGATAATCTCATTAAAATCTTTGCTTGACTTAACAGCAAGTCCTCTTGGCAAATAATATCGATACCCCATCCGATTCTCATTGGTAGTATCAACCCGACTATTTAAACCACTATTTATAATAGTATCTATACTACTTGATTCTATACTAGAGCAACCCGTAAGGATAAGCAAAATTGCTCCTAGCAGGAATAGCTTTTTCATAAATCCTCCTACAATTCATAATTATAAACAAATTTATAGCAAAAATCAATCAAAAATAACGAAAAAGAAAAGAGGAAAATTACAAATACTCTTTAAATTCCTCTCTATTATGTTCTTCAGTTGCTAAAAGCTTATGTGCTAAGTCTAAAATTTCTTCATCATTGCCCTCATACTCATTTAATTCAGCAGTGATTTCTAACACCCCTTTTTGATTACCTTCCATCATGAGTTTTGCAATTTCTTTATCACTTTTTCCCATCGTCATAACATTTGCCATTGCTTTACTGCTCAAGTTTTTTAATTTACTAATTTCTTCCTCTTTAGCACCATACTTTAGTAATATCTTTTTAGCATCATCTAAAAATTGTACATATTCTTTTCTTTGCTCTTTAATAAGTTTGGCAATCTTATCACTCTCAACTTTCTTAATAACCGCATCAATCCCAATAAGCCCCATCTCCGCATTCTGATAAATTAAATTTAAAAATTTAATATTTGTATTATTTTGTTCTTTCATATAAAAAATCACCCATTTATAGTATGGATGATTTTTAAAAATTTATACTTCTTGGACTACGGCAATAATCATTGGTTTACATTCTGTTTCTTCATATAAATACTTAGATAATTCATCGCGTATTTCTGTTTTAATTTTATTAAAATCAACATAATTAGGGGTTGTATTTCTATCGATGATTGCCTCACTTATTCTTTTAATCTCCTTAATCATTTCGGTCGAATCTTTTACATAAATAAATCCTCTTGTTGTAACTTCTGGTCCAACAAGTAAAACTTTATCTTGTTTAGAAATTGTTGCACTAATCAAAACAATACCATTTTCTGATAGCATTTCTCTATCTTTAATAACTAAATCACCAATATCATCACTAGATTTTCCATCAATTAAAGCTTCTCCTACTTTAATTTTTTCAACTTTATCAATCAAAGTACCATTTTCAAATGTTACAGCTTCCCCATTTTGTTTCAAAATAATATTTTCTCTTGGCATACCTAAAGAAAAACCTAAATCAGCATTGCCAACCATATAACGATACTCACCCTTAACCGGCATATAGTATTTAGGTCGCATAAGCTTAATCATTTGCATTAAGTCTTCACTAGAAGCATGATGTAAAATAGTTTTATCTTTAGGAATATTTACAATTTCACAACCACGTTCTGCTAAATCATTTTCAAGTTTTACCAAAACTTTTTCATTACTATCATATCTAGGTTCAGCAAAAACAATGGTATCATTACTTTCTAGTTTAATAAATTTATCATACCCACTCATAATCTTAGACATAGCCGCATAAGGACTAGCTTTATCATCACAAATAAGTAAAATAGCATTATTATCATTAATATTAGATAAATCTCCAAGTGTATTTTCTTGAATTGTTAAATATCCTTCTTTTAAGCCAAAATTAACAACATTTTGCAACTTTTTACCCATCACTACAATTCTTCTGTGCGAATTAATAGAAGCATTAAATATTTCTTGAATCGTATACAAATGCGTTGGTAAAACCATAAATAATATTCTTCCCTCTGCATCTTTAATTGCTTTACTAAAAACATCAATAAGCTTATGATTTGGTGATGTATGTCCAATATTTTCACTAAACACGGATTCACTAAGCAAACATAAAACACCTTGTTTTCCTACATAAGCAATTTTACCTAAATCCATATCATAAGCCCCCATCATGGATGGGTCAAATATAAAATCACCAGTATAACAAATTGCTCCATCTTTCGTATTAACTACATACATAACAGCATCCGGAGCACTGTGAGAAACACTAATTGGGAATATACTAACATGACCAAAATTCATCTTTTTATGAGCTTTAATCTCGACAATATTATTAGCACTTACCCCATTTTCCATAAGTACATATTTCGTAAATTTTGTAGCATATACTTTTAAATTAGGTATTTGGGCAAGTAAATCACTAGTACCACCCATATTTTCTAAATGACCATGCGTAATAAATAAACCTTTAATTCTTTTCCTATTTTTCACTAAATAAGAATAATCAGGAATAATATAATCAATTCCGAGCATATTTCCACTCGCATATTTAAGTCCACAATCAAAAATAAAAATATCTTTATCTATTTCGATAACATACATATTTTTGCCATTTTCATCTAGTCCACCCAGACTAAAAATTTTTATTTTACTCAAAA
>CALWAA010000093.1 GCA_944372725.1 uncultured Bacilli bacterium
TTTTTTAGGTACTAGCCATTTTTATTTGTATAAAAATAGTTTTTTTGTAAATCTCCTGACATTGGAAACACCATCAATTTATGTTTTGAGATTGATTTTTAAATTAAACCATGATATAATTTATTCATAGAAAGGAGAATGAGGTATGAAAACAAAGGCTATAGGTTTATTATTTGTGTTAGGAGGTATTTTTGCACCTAGTGTTGTTAGTGCTGCTGAAGCAGATTTTTTGGAATGTGTAAAACAAGAAGTGTGCGTGCTAGAAAGTGATGTTACTATTGATGAACAAATTACATTAGAAAATGATTTGGTTTTAGATTTAAATGGTCATACTATAACATCTACTTTTCAAGATGCAGGCAAGGGAAATATTGGTACTTCTCATACATTAACAATTAAGGATAGTCAAGGCAACGGAAAATTTGATGCTAGTGCAGCTCAGGGGTATGCGTTTCATGCATATTATGGCGGAACTTTGATTCTAGAGTCTGGAGAAATTATATCTAAATATGCTCCATTTAGTGGTAATAATAAAACTGGAGATATGAATTTTATAATTAATGGTGGAACTCTTACTGCTTTAGAGGGAGCTGCTATATTTATGCCAGGACAAGGCACTCTAGAAATTAATGATGGTACATTGAATGGTGGAATAAATATTCGGATGGGCCAAGTTACGATTAATGGCGGAACTATCATTAATAATAATCCAAAAAATATTGATCCGATTGAAGATTATTATAAGTTTTCTGGAAATGTTTGGTTAAGTGATGCTATTGCCGTTCTAGGTGGAACATATACTTCTGAAAATTCTGAATATGGCAATTCATTAAATATGACAATTAATGGCGGAACTTTTGAAAGTGAGATTGGTAATGCTTTAACAATTTATGCTTTAGGAAGAGTTGAGCAAGACCTTAATTTAACTATTAACGGTGGAACGTTTAATGGTAAAAAAATTTCTGTTGCTATAGAAACTCCAGAAACTTTAGAGTTGAAAGGAACTGAGTCAGAGATAGCTGAGTATTCTAAAGTAAATAACGATGTTAAAGTAGTTATTACTGATGGATCATATAGCTCAAATGTAGAATCATTAGTTGCTGACGGATATAAGGTTGTTGAAAATAACGGCTTATATACTGTGCAACCAAATTTAGTAATTGCAACTGATGATGGAGATGTTACCTTTGAAAGTGATGAACCTATTTCTAACGACTATAAATTAGTTGTTGAGGAAGAAGAGCTTGCTAATGAGGAAGCAGTAATGGAAAGTGTTAACGAACAAATTACTACTGCTTTAGAAGAGACTAAGGAAGAATTATTAGATTCTAAATTAGTAGCTACTTATGATATATCTGTTAAAGATAGAAATGATCAAGTAGTTAAATTAGAAAATGGTAATTATGCTATTTCTATTAAAGTAACAGAAGATCAAGTAAAAGGATATAATGCTTTTAAAGTTGTTTATATTAATGATGAAGGCGAAGTTGCTGAAATACTTGATGCAGTATTAGCAAATGGTGTTATTACATTTGAAACTACGCACTTAAGTACATATGCAATAATTGGTTATAATACTGTTACTTTAACTGAAGACGGTGATGATGTAATTGGCGATGGTACAGATACACCAACGACTCCAGAAACTCCTAGTGAAGAAACTCCAGAAGTTCCACAAACATTCGATAGTTTAGTTACTTATGTAGCTGCTGGAATAGTTAGTATCATTGCTATTGTTGGTGCAACATTATACATTAAAAAACAAACAAAGAGAGCTTAATAAGTTCTCTTTTTTTTGCTATAATATTCTTGTGATGAAGTATGATTTTGAATGTTAGTGGTAGAACCGATATTGTAGCTTTTTATACACCATGGTTTATCAATCGATATCATGAGGGATTTGTTGATGTTAGAAATCCTATTTATCCTAAACTTGTTAGCCGTATTTATTTTAATGATGTTGATTTAATTGTTTTTTGTACGAAAAATCCTCATCCCATTCTACCATATTTAAAAGAAATGAATAAGCCTATCTTATTTCAAGTTACTTTAACACCATATAAAATAGATATAGAACCAAATGTTTTTGATAAGAAACAAGTAATTTTAGATATCAAAAAAATAGCTAATTTACTTGGTAAAGAAAATGTATATGTTCGGTATGACCCTATATTTTTAAATAATTACTATACTTTGGATTATCACCTAAGAGCATTTGAAAAATTATGTAAAGAGTTAGATGGGTATATAGCTCATATTATTGTATCTTTTATTGACGATTATAAAAATGTTAGGAAAAATATGAATGCTTTACGTATTAAAAATTTTACGAATGAAGATTTTAAAAAATTAGGTTTATCTTTTAGTAAAATAGCTCATACTCATCATATGACTGTGCAAACTTGTGGGGAGTATAATACGCTTGAAGAATATGGATTTAGAGTTGGTGATTGTGTGCCTAGATGTCTTGTAAAAAAAATAACAGGAAAAAATTATCCAAAATGGAAAGGGAGAAATAATAAGTATTGTTCTTGTGCTAGCATGGTGGATATAGGAAGTTATAATACATGTATGCATTATTGCAAATATTGTTATGCAAATTATGATGAAGAACAAATAAAAGATAACGTAAGAAAACATTACAATGATTCAACCATGCTTATTGGTTATTTAGAAAGTGATGATAAAATAAGTGTTAGAAAAAATTGATTTAATATAGATAATTGTGTTAATATTATTTTGAGGAAGTGATAAAATGTATCGAGTTGAAGAGGGTTATTTACTTGCTAGTTTATTAAAAATGAAGATAAAATATTTTCATGAATACTTTGTAACAAATTCGGAATTACGGCGGTTTGAGCAAGAGTTGTATCAAAAAGAAAAAGAATTGGATATCTCTTTAGTTTGTGTTTCACAAGATGATTTGGATGATTATTTTACTTATCAGGGAAGTCATGGCTGTTATGTTATGAAAGAAGGAATAGGGTTAGCAGATATTTTAAGGAGATTTGAAGTCTATTTGCCAGTTGAAGTTCTACAACTTTTATATACAGATGAGTTTATGCTAGAAATGTTTATTAAAGTAGAAGAACAAGAACTAAAAGCGGATGAAGGAACATTAGAAAAGAAAAACTTGCTGTTACAGCAATTGGAATTAAACAGTTTGAAGTCTAAGGAAAAAACAAGATAGTTATTTGATAAAAATAATAATTAATAATTCGGTTAATAGATTTTGAGTTTCTTTATCTAATTTTTTGAATTCTTTTATTAGTTTAAAAATTTCTCTTATTTTTATTTCTTTGGTATCTTTAATATTGTTATTTTTGAATATATTAAATAAGTTTTGAACTAGATTGATTCTTTCTTTTAAAGAAAGTTCTTCTAGTTTTTTTGTTAATTTTTGCTGTAATGCTTTGCTTCTTTTACTTTGGGTATCACGAATTAGTTTGGTATCTTTACATTGCCAGTTAAAAGCATCATGTTGTAATATACTTAATCCTTTTGATTTTACGACAATATAATCTGGAGTATGATAAAGAAGCATTCCGATAATACTTTCTTTGGGAACAACCATTTTTATTTTTGGCTCTATTTTTTTGTATGCCTTGGATTCAATTTCACTCTTTAAGAAGCCTGGACCATCAAAATTGGTTATTTTTAATACTTTTCTTCTAATCCAAAAGTGGGCATTCATAGCAGCACAAATAGCTAAATTACCACCTTTTGAGTGACCCCCAATTCGTATGGTTTTGTCTAATAAACCAATTGTCTTATTTAAATAAATAGAGGCGTATTTTTGGCTAGCTCCAGGATAAAGATAAGTCATTTTAAAATCTTCTTCCCAACCTATGATAGATGTATCAGTACCGGCAAAAGAAATGTAAATGCTTTTATCAGGAAGCTTCATTGTCATAGCTCCAAATTGCATATCATCGTTTACTACTTTCATGTAATTGTAAAGTAGGGTATCTTTGTATCTTTTGCTATCCTTCATGATTTCTATCATTTTAAAAGTATTACCAATAAACATTCCTCGATAATTTTTCTTTTCTTTATGTAATTTTTCTGCTGCTTCTTTTAAAGTGATTTTACCATTTTTAAAAGCCGGAACAATATTCGTAAAATCTATATATGTTAAAAGAGAAAAGATTAAATTATCTATTTCGTTAAAAGGGTATTCCCTAAAAGTTTTATTTCTATTCTTTTTGATATAATCTATAATATTCATACCAATCTCCTTTTTTGGTACTTCATTATATCATATTATAGAAAATTTATTTCATTATTATTTAAGGTATAGTTTATTTCATAAAACTTTTTTAAGGCTTGATATAAGAAGTAAGAATCTTTTAAGCTAATAACTTCAAAACTAGAATGCATAGCTAGCATGGCTAGACCAATATCTAATGAATTAATACTTAAATGTTTTAGACTAGCACCGGCTAAAGTTGAACCAGTAGCATAGTCATTTCTTGAAGTGTAGTAAGAATGTTTAATATTTTCGCTTTCACAAATATGCCTCATAATAGTAGAAGAAATACTGTTGGTGCTACTATTTGTCTCTTTCATAATC
>CALWAA010000094.1 GCA_944372725.1 uncultured Bacilli bacterium
TTATATATTGACAAGTGCTAAGCATAATATTATAATGGTATTAGCACTTAAAGGTAATAGGTGCTAAAGTAGGTGATAGATGTGGATGATAGACAAAAAAGCTTACTAAAAGAAATTGTGGAATGCTACATCAAAGAGGTAAAACCGATTGGTTCAAAACATTTATGTGATAAGTTTCATTGCTCTAGTGCGACGATTCGAAATGAGATGGCTGCTTTAGAGAAAATGGGATATTTAGAGAAGAATCATATTTCTAGTGGACGTATTCCGAGTGAAGCAGGATATCGCTATTATGTAGAGCACTTAATGGAACCAAAAGAATTAAATGGCGAAGATATGCTTAAACTGCAAACGTTATTTTCTAATAAGAATTTAACTGTTAGTGATGCCATTGAAAAGTGTTTAGAAATAATTAGTGATATTACAAATTATACTAGTATTTCTCTTGGGGAATATAGTGATGAAAATGTTTTAAGACAAATTAATATTATTCCCTTGGATGAAGAAAAATTAGTGGCACTTGTTTGTACAGATAAAGGAATTGTCAAAAATAAACAATTTAGTATTCCAACTGATATTAATATGATGGAAGTAGTAAAAATTAGTGAAATTATTAATAAAATGTTAGTTGGCACACCAATATCTATGGTAGCTGAAAGGTTAGAATATGATGTGAAACCAATTATTTCTAAACAAGTAGAACAATATGAAGCAGTATATGGCATTTTCTATGATGCTTTCCATGATTTTATAAGCAATAATGAAAACATCCATGTTGTAGGTAAATCCAAAATGTTAAATCAACCTGAATATAGTGAGCCTGCGGAAATAAAGCGCTTAATCTCGAAACTTGAAGATGAAGAACAAGTAAGAAAGATTGAGAAAAATGATAATCGTGATATTAGTATTTATATTGGAAGTGAATCTAATTTTGATGATAATGTCACAGTTGTTAAGACAAATTACTCGTTAGGGGGCGAGGAAGGTACCATTGCAATTATTGGGCCAAAAAGAATGGAATATGGTCGGGTTGTGGCAGTACTTAACATTTTGAACAAATGGTTAGAGGAAAAAGGTGATTAAATGGAAGAAGAGGTAAAAAATACAGAAGAGATGAATTCTTTCACAAATGAAGAAAGAATAGAGAAGTCTGTAGAAGTAAAAGAAGAGGCAAAAGAAGAAGCTCCACCTCGTAAAAAAGTAAAGGAAAAACGTAAAAAAATTGATAAAGAAAAAGATGAGCTTATAAAAGCCAACTTAGATTTAAAAGAAAAAGTACTTCGTATTACAGCCGAGATGCAAAATATTAAAAGACGAAGTGAAATTGACCTTGCTAATGCTTATAAATATGATGGCTTTGATTTGATGGAAAAAATATTGCCTATTCTTGATAATTTTGAGAGAGCCTTAAGTATTAAGCAAGAAGGAACTGAGAAGTTCTTAGAGGGATTTAAAATGATTTATGATAACTTAAGAAATATCCTATTAAGTAAAGGTGTTACAGAAATTGAGTGTATACATAAAGAATTTGACCCAAATATGATGAATGCTGTTATGACTGATACCAATAATGATTTTGCAAATAATATCGTTTTAGATTGTTTGCAAAAAGGATATATGTATCAGGATAAAATACTTAGACCAGCTATGGTTAAAGTAAACGAAAGAGAAGTTACTCAAGAAAATAATGAAAGGAATGATGAAGAATGAGTAAAATTATAGGTATAGATTTAGGTACAACAAATAGTTGTGTTGCGGTTTTAGAGGCAGGTGTTCCAAAAGTTATCCCTAATGCTGAGGGAGCTCGTACAACACCATCTGTAGTAGCCTTTAAAGGCGATGAAGAAATGGTAGGTCAAATAGCAAGAAACCAAGCAGTTACAAACGCTAAAAATACAATTTCTTCTATTAAAAGAAAAATGGGTACTAGTGAAAAAGTAGAAGCAAATGGTAAAAAATATACTCCAGAAGAGATTAGTGCTAAAATTTTAGCTAAACTTAAAAAAGATGCTGAGGCATATTTAGGAGAGAAAGTAACTAAAGCAGTTATTACTGTTCCGGCCTACTTCAACGATGCCCAAAGACAAGCTACTAAAAATGCTGGTAAAATAGCAGGACTTGAAGTAGAAAGAATTATTAATGAACCAACTGCTGCTGCTCTAGCTTATGGTCTTGATAAACAAGATGAGATGCAAACCATTTTAGTTTATGACTTAGGTGGAGGTACATTCGATGTATCTATCCTAGAACTTGGTGATGGTGTATTTGAAGTAAAATCTACCGCTGGTAATAATAAACTTGGTGGAGATGACTTCGATGAAAGAATTATGGATTATCTAGTAGATGAATTTAAGAAAGAGAATGGTATTGATTTATCAAAAGATAAAATGGCTATGCAACGTATTAAAGATGCTGCTGAAAAAGCGAAAAAAGATTTGTCTGGTATCTCTACTGCGCAAATTAGTTTACCATTCATCGCTCAAAATAGTGAAGGACCACTCCATTTTGAGACAACTTTATCAAAAGCTAAATTCGAAGACTTATGTCGTGATTTATTTGACTCAACTCTTGAACCAGTCCATAAAGCTTTGAAAGATGCAAAACTTACTGCTAAGGATATTGATAAAGTAATCTTAGTTGGTGGTTCTACTCGTATTCCATATATCCAAGAATTAGTTAAGAAAGAACTTGGTCAAGAGCCTAATAAGAGTGTTAACCCTGATGAAGTAGTTGCGATGGGTGCTGCTATTCAAGGTGGTGTCTTAACTGGTGAAGTTGAAGATATTGTCTTACTTGATGTTACACCACTATCCCTCGGACTTGAAACTTTAGGTGGCGTTATGACTGTATTAATTCCAAGAAATACAACCATTCCAACAAGTAAAAGTCAAGTATTCTCAACTGCTGCTGATAATCAACCAGCTGTTGATATTCATGTTTTACAAGGTGAAAGACCAATGGCCGCTGATAACAAAACTTTAGGTAACTTCCAGTTAACTAATATTCCACCAGCACCAAGAGGAATTCCACAAATTGAAGTTAAATTCGATATTGATGCCAATGGTATTGTTAATGTTACTGCTAAAGATTTAGGAACTAATAAAGAACAATCTATTACTATTACTTCTTCAACTAATTTAACCGATGACGAAATCGATAAGATGGTAAAAGAAGCAGAAGCTAATAAAGAAGCAGATGAAAAGAGAAAAGCAGAAGCAGATGTGAAAAATGAAGCTGAATCTATGATTTTTGCTACAGAAAAAGCAATTAAAGATTTAGGCGACAAAGTAGATGAAAAAGATAAAAAAGATGCTGAAGAAAAAATGGAAGATTTAAAGAAAGCAATGGAATCTAATGATACGGATGATATCAAGAAGAAAACAGAGGCTTTAAACGAAGTAGCAATGAAGCTTGCAACAAAAGTTTATGAAGAAGCTGCTAAGAAAAATCAAACTGAAGCTAAATCTGAAGAAAAAGAAGATACTTCAAGTAAAGATTCAAATGATGATGTAGAAGAAGCTAATTACGAAGAA
This sequence comes from uncultured Bacilli bacterium, assembly GCA_944372725.1. Taxonomy (GTDB): domain Bacteria; phylum Bacillota_I; class Bacilli_A; order RF39; family UBA660; genus Caccenecus. The sequence goes on from CALWAA010000094.1 coordinate 3,534, forward strand.
AAATAAGTTCTAGGAAACTAGAACTTTCTTTAGAGAAAGGGAATACTATGGCAAGAGCAAGAAAAGATTTTAAGGAAGACTTAAAATGGAATGTAAAGGATTTATATCAAACCGAAGAAGATTATGAAAAAGATTATCATTATATTAAAGAACACTTAAAAGATTATGCAAAATACCAAGGACATATTTTAGATAGTGAAGATACTTTATATGAAGTATTATCATTTGATTATAAAATGAGTGAAAAATTAGAAAGAATATATGTTTATGCTCATATTAATAATGATAGTGATACTACTGATGTAAAATATCAAACTATGTTTGGGAAAGCTTATAAATTATATGAGGAATATAATGAAGCTACTTCTTTTTTAGTACCAGAGATATTAAAAGGTAGTTGGGAATTAATAGAAAAATATATTAATAAAAATTCTAAATTAAAAGAGTATGAACGAGTACTTAAAAATATATTTAGAATGAAAAAATATATTTTAAGCGATAAGGAAGAAAAAATACTTTCTTCTTTATCAACTACTTTTAGTACTCCGGATAATGTATATTCTTATCTTACTGATGCAGATATGAAGTTTGGTACAATCAAAGATAGATTTGGCCAAAAGCAAGAGCTAAACGAAAGAACTTATCATGAATTTATTGAGTCGAATGATAGAGGAGAGAGAAAACAAGCTTTTACCAAATTACTTTCAACTTATGGAGCTTTTAAAAATGCTTATGCAAGTTTACTCGCTAGTGAAGTTAACAACAATAATAAAGTAGCTCAAATTAGAGGCTATCAAAGTGCTAGAGAGGCATCCTTGTATGGTAATGAAATACCAGTAAGTATCTATGATAATTTAATTTTGACTGTGAAAAAAAATATCGCTCCATTATCAAAGTTTTGGAAAATAAAAAAAGAAGCTTTAGGAGTAAGCAAATTACATTTATATGATACTTATACGGCTTTAACAAATACAAATACGAAAAAGTATACAGAAAAAGAAGCAGAGGAATTATTGTATCAAGCTTTAAGCATTTT
>CALWAA010000095.1 GCA_944372725.1 uncultured Bacilli bacterium
CTAATTCTTCAGTAGCAATATCATTTAATAAAGATTTGCCATAATCATCAGGCATACTAAATTTTTGTGAAAAATAACGCATAGAAGCAGCAAGTTCCCCATTTGGACCACCAAACTGCGTAATTAAATATTTAGCCATTTGTAAATCTTTTTTCTTAATATTAATCGGATAGTTGGTGTGTTTTGCATACTTAAACATACATGCTACCTCCTTTATTATCCCATGGCCATGGACTATCAATCCAATTAAATTTAGTTCCCATCGTTTCATTTACTTCAAGTGGCCCATATTTTTTTACATATTCATTACACAAATTCTTTTCTTCAATCACATACTTTTTAAATAAATCAAATACTTCCTTATTATCTGGATGTAAATCCAAATATAAATTTAAATCATTAACAGCAAAAGAATAAGCCATTACTTGATATAACAATCTTTCTTGTTCATTTTGAGGAACTAACTTAAAATAAGTAAGTTTCTTATATGGTTCATATTCATCTTGAAACATATTACCCCTTAAAAACCCTTCCATAGGACTAAGAATATTAACAGTACGATTAAAATTTACATCTGGAATAAAAAAAGTCATGTTAACATCAAAATCATTATCTTCAAATAACACTAAAATTACCTCCTAAAGTATAGTATGAAGATAACCAAAACATGACTAGACATAAGCCCAAAAAAAAGAATAATAAACAAATATTATTCTCAAATGTATATAAATGTAAATTAACACATAATTGACACCATTCAATTACATAAGGATTATTTTCTGTATCATCACCTGAAGAAAATGTAACATCACCACATTAAATTAATTACAGAAAAAACATAATACTTTATTCTTAATAATTATCTTTTAGGTAAAATAAATGCATTTTTAGTTACTTCTTTACTCCCGAACTCTTCTTAGTAGAAGTTTTCTTTTTAGAGGTATTTGGCTTTTTAGCCGTACTAGTTTTACTTCTAGTATTTTGTTTTTTAGATGGACTTTTTTTATTATTAGTGCCTTTATTAGTAGAAGATGTTTTTTTAGTACTAGCACTTTTCTTTGAAGAAGATTTAGAATTATTTTTATTTGAGGTTTTGCTAGTTGTTGTTTTCTTAGATACCTGTTTTTTAGTGCCACTACTTTGTTTAGATTGATTTGTATTACTCTTAGCAGTCGTCTTCTTAGTCGTATTACTTGTTTTCTTAACATTAGTTGCACTTTTTGGCTTTTTAACATCATCATTTTTTTGTTTCTTTTCATTTTCGACATCTTTTGACACTGTTGATACCTGATTCATTTCTTTTATATTTAAAGTAATCTTTTCTTTTTCTTCTACTTTCATTTTTTCTGTTTCTAACACTTTAGGTAGTTCACTTTGTTTATCAACAACAACTTCCTTCATAAATAATTTTCTAAATAAAGGTACCGCAACTAATCTTTCTTTTAGTTTCTTTTCTTGTTTTTCATCTGATTTAGAAACAGATAACTCTTCTTTCGGAGTAACCGCTTTTTCTATTACCACTTTTTGTGTCAATAAAACTTGTTTTTCTTTCTTTCTTTTACTTAAAAAAATACATAGAAAAGTAATACCAACACATATTAAGGTAATAAAATAAGTGGATATAATCGCAATAAAGAAAATATCAATTGGGTCAAACTTTCCCATGTACTTCATCACTCCTATCTATATTTCTTCTATACTTGGTGTATAAGATGCAACTTCTAACTTTTGAGCATTTCTAACAAAATAAATTGTTCCCTCTGTATCATAACCTAAATCTTCTTTATATTCATAATTCATAGTTACTTTAATAGCACTTACTTCTTCTTCATTTAAAGTAAAAGTAACATCTTCTGTATTTAAAACAGTAACATTAGTAATTTCCGGTAAATCTTGAATTCTATCACGATACGTATTATCTAGTATATCTCGATAAATAGTATCAACTGCTTTTTGTCTAAACATATCAACCTTACTACTTAAAATATATTCTAAACTTCCGACATCATACTTATTAATTTTATTATCTAAAGTATAAAAATCAATGACAAATAATTTAGCAAGCGTATCAGCATAAAGATGATAGTCAACTTCTGAAGCACTCAAAATATCTTCAAGCTCATGAAAAGTATCTTTCATATAATCAGTATCCCTATCATCTAATGTATATCCATAATCAGTAATATTAGAAATAACATTAGATACATTTGCTTCCTTTTTTAATTCTTCATCTTTATTAAAGAAGATTTTAAGAACTCCTAAACTAATAACGATAACTAATAAAACACTAATAACAATTAACCCTATTTTATATCTTTTTCTCATTCACTTACCTCTTCTTCTTTCATTTCTAAAACTGTATCTCCTTCATTTTTAATTAAATCATGAACAATAATTGCATTTGATACATCTAGTATTTGCTCTGTTTTTTCTAATAAATTAGAAATATAATCAGCCGTAAGTTCTGCTCCTTCTTGAATAACTTTATACTGACTTTCACTATTATTATAATAGATTAAATTAGTTAAGAAATTACCATTAGGAAATACTACATAATTATCGTCTTTAATGTTAAAAATATCATGTCCCATAGCAAATGGATTTTCTATTCCCAGCATATTACCAAGTGTAGGCATAACATCATACATTCCCATGACATAATCAATCTCACCATGAAGTTTACTTCTTAACTCTTTATTTTTTGTCCAAATAATAAGTGGTGTATTTTTATTAAGCTCATGGTCATATTCATCATATGTTACATAAGTAGGGTCATCTTCACTTTTAAGTTCCCCTGTCTTATAATCATAATTATATAAATAATTTAAATCATTTCTCGAAAGTTTTGCATCATGGTCCCCATATAATACAAATACTGTATTATCAAAGGCATCTGAATTATTGACATATTCAAAAAATTCTCCTAAAGCCGCATCAGCATAATGACTACTCATAATATAGTTACCAGCAGAAGAACCATACAAATAATTAGATATTACTTCTTCACACAAACCAGTCTCAGTATCACATTCTTCATAAGTTGTTGACATATCATATTCACCATATTTATCTAAATATTTAAATGGTGAATGATTAGATAAAGTAATAATTGTTCCCATGTAGTTAGTATGTTCTGCTTCAATTTGTTCCATAATTGGCACTACTTGTTCAAAAAACTTTTTATCACTAATACCTAAATTGATATATTCCAAATTATTAGGGTCATCAGCATCTTTATTATAAGTATAAGTCTCTTCAAAATACATATCATCATAACCTAAAGCTGGATGAACAGTTGCTCTATTCCACATTGAAGCATAATTACCATGCATACTAAAGGTATAATATCCTTTTTCTTTTAAAAGTTTTGGAATCGTAATATAATCGCGGTCATAATAAGACGTAAACACCGCCCCACTAGCCGCCGGCATTAAACTAGTAGTTAAAGTAAACTCTGTATCACTAGAAGTACCGATACTTACTTGTGGATAAAAACGAGAGAAAAACATTCCTTCACTAGCAATTTTATTTAAATTAGGCGTTGCTTCTACACCATTAAATTCTAAATCCATTAAGAAAGTTTGCATACCTTCCATATGAATAAAGACAACATTATAACCTTCTAATATTCCCGTATATTTATTTTCACCATCATATAAATCGACATCATCACTAGTAAAATAATTGATAAAACTTTGTGCCGCTTCTTCATATCCAAATAAACTACTAAATTTTGGCGTTAAAGTCTGAACCAAATCATTAATTTGATAAAGCACTAAACCAAATCGCTCTACAACATAAACCCGATTCCATTGTTTAGCAAGTCTTGAATAATCAGTTGCACTAGCCGTAACAAAAGTATAAGCTAGAAAAAGACAACCCACTAAAAGAGTAACTACACACATCTTTTTTCCTTTTTCTACAACACTCATAAAATTATAATAAGCGGTCTTATATAACTTTTTATGAATAAAATAAAATAAAAAAGGAAATAAAATATACATTAAATCTGTAAGTTTCATTCTTTCATAAACAGAACCCATAACTGTTTCTGTTTGCCCTACTGTTCCAAGTTCTCCAAAAGAAGCAAAAGATGTATAGAATGTATAATAAATTGAATTAATTACTTCCATTAAAGTAAAAATAATTAAAATAATCATAAAATAACGATATTGATTTTTAGGTTTTACTAAATACCCTAAAGCCCCTATCATTAATACTAACGCCAAATCAGAAATAAAGGCAGGAAAATCCCACATATTACCAATCGTGAAATTTCGTGCTAGCATAAGACCTGCCATTGCAATAATGACATATGTTAAAAATAAACGATTTGTAGCTATATATTCAATAACATTTTTTCTAAGTTTTCGAAAAAATAGTTTAATCTTTTCTTTCATGTTTCACCCTTCTTCAGACATAATTATATAATAAAATATAGATTTTTGCAATTTTTCCTTGCATTTAACTGTATAATTTGATAATATATTTATGCATGCAGGTGTAGTACAGCGGTTAGTATGCGACCTTGCCAAGGTT
>CALWAA010000096.1 GCA_944372725.1 uncultured Bacilli bacterium
CTTAGGCTCTTTTTTCTTTTTTTTAAATTTCATTCATTTATTAAAGACAAATTTAGAATAATATGTTAAAATATTTTTAGTTATCTAATAATTTATAAAGAGGTGTAGCATAAATGGCAAAGGTAATATCATTAGTTAATCAAAAAGGTGGAGTTGGTAAGACTACCACTAGCATCAATTTAGCTGCAGCTTTGGGAGTAGAGGGTAAAAAAACCCTTTTAATTGACTTAGACCCCCAAAGAAATGCTACGACAGGACTAGGACTTTCTAATGGTGATTATGAGCATGATGTTTATGAAGTTATGGCCGGAGTGTGCAGTATTAAGAGTGCTATAAAAAAAACGAAATTTAAGAATTTATCTATTTTACCATCTACCATTAATTTAGCTGGTGTAGATGTAGAATTTGTAAAAAAAATGTTAGAAGATCCTGAGTTTAGGCAAAATGAGCAATTAAGAAAATCAATCGAAGAAATTAGAGATAGCTATGATTATATTATCATTGATTGTCAACCAGCTTTGGGACTTGCAACCATGAATGCATTGGTCGCTAGTGATTCAGTAATTATTCCTGTTCAATGTGAGTTTTTTGCACTTGAGGGAATTACGCAACTTCTAAATTCCATTATTATGGTTCAATCAAGTATGAATCCTACTTTAAGAATAGAGGGAGTTCTTTTAACCATGCTTGATGGTAGAACGATTATAGGCTTAGAAGTGATTGAGGAAGTTCGTAAATACTTTAAAGATAAAGTGTTTAATACGATTATTCCAAGATTAGTTAGACTAGTTGAAGCTCCAAGTCATGGAAAACCAATCAATGAATATGACCCAAAAAGTAAAGCGACAATGGCTTATGCCAATTTAGCAAAGGAAGTGATTAGTCGTGACCGAAACTAGAAAGAAAGCTTTAGGAAAAGGATTAGAGCAGTTATTTTCCAATGAAGTTATTAATTTTGATAACTTTGAAAAGGAAATTGTGGATGAAGGAAAAAACAGTGGAGGAATTGTTGAAATTCCGCTTGATGAGATTAGAAGTAATCCTTATCAACCAAGAGTAATATTTGATAGTGAAGCATTAGAAGAACTTGCCAATTCCATTAAAGAACATGGGGTTATTCAACCTATTATTGTTAAAAAGGGTATTAAGGGATTTGAATTAGTAGCAGGTGAGAGAAGAACAAGAGCTGCTCGTCTTGCCGGTCTTAAAAATATACCAGCGATTATTAAAGAATTTAATGATGTGGAAATGATGGAAATTGCTTTAATTGAAAATATTGAGCGTGAAAATTTAAACCCAATTGAAGAAGCGAAAGCTTATGAAAATATTTTGAAAATTAATAATATTACGCAAGAAGAATTAGCTCATAAATTTTCTCGGAGTAGAAGTTATATCACAAATATGTTAGGACTTCTTACTTTACCAGATATGGTAATTAAGTTAGTTGAATCTAAAGAGTTAACGATGGGACATGCAAGAAGTTTAAGTAAACTTGAAGACCCTCGAAAAATTGAAGAACTAGCTTTAAAAATTGTACGAGATGGTTTAAGTGTTCGAGATACAGAGAAAATGATTCAAGCTTTAGATTTACCTAAAAAGCATACGATTAGTAGAAATAATAATTTTGATATACGTTATAGTATTTATGAAAATCTATGTCGGGAAAAATTGGGTGTTAAAGTTAAAATTAATCATAAAAAAATAGAAATTCCTTATAAAGATGATGAAGAATTAGCAAGAATATTAGAAGAATTAAATATAAATGTTGAAGGAGAATAAAATGGAATTTTTAGAAAAAGCTTTAGATGTAATTATGACGAAACAAATTTTTGGAACAGCGATGGTTATATTAGTTACCTTTATCTTAGTTTCTATGTTTAATAAAGGTATTGAAAAAATAATGATTAAGGGTAAAAATACTTTTGAAGTAAAAAGAAGAAAAACAATTGTAAAATTGTTTCAAAGTATTTTTAAATATATTTTAATTATTATTGCCTTTTTAATTATTTTAGATTTTTATGGTGTTGATACAAAAAGTTTAATTGCAAGTTTAGGAGTAGCTGGTGTTGTTTTAGGTTTAGCACTTCAAGATACAGTAAAAGATTTAATTAGTGGAACAATGCTTATTATGGAAAATTATTTAGCTGTTGGTGATATTGTAACTTATAATAATTTTACGGGTGAAGTTATTGAGCTTGGACTTAGAACAACAAAGATTAAAGGGTTTGATGGAGAAGTCATGATAGTTGCAAACCGTAATATTGATACGATTGTTAATGCTTCACAAAAGAAAGCAACTTTATATATTGATATTCCGACTGCTTATGAAGAGAAAACAGAAAAAGTTGAAAAAGTATTGAGTGACGTCATGGTTCAAGCAATAGATGATAAAGTAATCCTTCCAGATTCAGCTTATTTAGGTGTGAATGGTTTTGATTCTTCTGCAGTTAATTATTTGATTTATGTTGTTTGTAATCAAGATGACCGTTATAGAGTAAAAAGAGAAGTTTTAAAAAGAGTAAAAGAAGCTTATGAGAAAAATAAAATAAAAATTCCTTATGAACAAGTAGAGGTGCATCATGGAAAAGACATTTAACTTAAATGATTTGGTTATTATGAAAAAACCACATGCATGTGGAGAGAATAAATGGAAAATTGTTCGGGTTGGTGTCGATATTAAAATAAAATGTATGAATTGTGGTAGAGAAGTAATGATTGACCGTTTAGAGTTCATAAAAAAACTTAAAAAAGTTTTGGGTGAAGAAAATGAAGAAAAGAAATCTTAAAGAAAAAATTACACTAGACCCCATTATGACGTTGTTAGTCTTAATTGTGCTGACCATTGTTGTAAGTGGGTTCTTGTCTTTGCTTGGTGTTCAAGTAACATATAATTCTATAACTGATAGTGTTAGTTTTAATTTTACACAAAGTTTAGTTTCAGTTGAAAGTTTATTTAGTTTGAGTGGACTTAAATATATTTTTACAACTACGGTATCTAACTTTGTTTCCTTTAAACCATTATCTAGTTTAATTATTATTTTAATTGGTATTGGGGTAATGGAAAAGAGTGGATTCTTAAAAACAGTTGTTACACTTTTAACTAAAAAGGCTAAAAAGAAGACGGTAACTTTTGTATTAGTTTTAATTTGTGTTTTATCAAGTATTATGGGTGACCTTCCTTTTGTGGTTATGATTCCTTTAAGTGCTTTAATCTTTATTTATGGACATAGAAATCCTTATATAGGTATTATAGCAAGTTATGCAGCATTATCGGCAGGGGCTGGTATTAGTATTTTTCTTACTAGTACTGATTCTGCTTTGATGGATTATACACTTCTTGGTGCGCATGTGCTTGACCGGTCATATACACTTGGGACAATGGCTTTTGTCTTAATAATGTTAGTAGCAGTTATTTTAGTTACATTTGCAATTACTTTTATTACGGAAAATATTATTGCACCAAAACTTCCTAAATATGAATTTCCAGAAGAAGAGATGGAAGAAGAATTTACGCTTACGAAAAGACAATTACGTGGTTTAGTGATAGCTGGTTTTGCTGGTTTAATCTATTTGTTATTCTTTATTTACTGTATTATTCCAGGATTACCTTTATCTGGAGCATTACTCGATTATTCTCAAGAGTTTTATATTGATAAACTTTTTAGTATTGATTCTTTCTTTAGTACAGGCTTTGTCTTTGTCGTTACCATGTTTTTTGTTATTTTAGGTTTCTTCTATGGAATTGGGGCGAAAACGATTCGCAATAATAAAGATTTATGTGATGACTTAGGTCATAGCTTAGATGGTATAGGTAAGACTCTTGTTATTATTTTCTTTGCATCAACATTTATTAGTATTTTTAAGAGTACCAATATTGGTGAGGTAGTGACAGCAGCGCTTGCTAATATATTAACGATTGATGGCTTAGGAGCATTTCCTATCATTATTATCCTGTTTGTTATTAGTGCGATTGCAACATTGTTCTTGCCTGGTTCAACATTCAAATGGGCAATTATGGCAGGGATTGCCGTGCCAGCGTTTATGAATGTGGAACTTAGTCCGGAATTTGCACAAACCATTTTTAGATTTGGTGAGAGTGTTACTATGGGACTTACACCTCTTGCTACTTATTATGTTATATATCTTGCCTATTTGGAAAAATACAATCAAAATACTAAACCGATTAATTTGTTTAAAACATTACGCTTTCAAGTTCCATATAGTGTAGCTGTTTTAGTAATATTACTTGCACTTGTAATTGTGTGGTATATTATTGGTCTTCCACTTGGTATTGGAGGCGTTACAACATCAGTTTAGGCTGGTGTTTTTAAATTTTTTTAAAAAAGATTTAATTCTATGCTATTGCATTCTAAATAAGTAAAAATAAAACAAGTTTTTAATGAAAAGTAATAAAAAAGGGCAGATTTCCCCT
>CALWAA010000097.1 GCA_944372725.1 uncultured Bacilli bacterium
TATGGCTTTGATATTTCTAAACCTGCTAAAAATAGTAAAGAGGCAGTAGAGTGGACTTATTTTGCTTATCTAGCTGCTGTAAAAGAGAATAATGGTGCGGCAATGAGCCTAGGTCGTGTGGATGCTTTCTTTGATATTTATTTTGAAAGAGATTTACAAGAAGGAACAATTACTGAGAGCGAAATTCAAGAAATCATTGACCAATTTGTAATTAAATTAAGATTGGTTAGACACTTAAGAACTCCAGAATATGATGAATTATTTTCTGGGGACCCAACATGGGTTACCGCATCTATCGGTGGTATTACTGAATCTGGTGAAAGCATGATTACCAAAACAAGCTATCGCTTGCTTCACACTCTAACTAATTTAGACCCAGCCCCAGAGCCAAACATGACAATTTTATGGAGTGAGCATTTACCAGAAAACTTCAAGAAATATTGTGCCAAAATGAGTATTGACACCGATGCTATTCAATATGAAAATGATGATGTGATGCGTCCACTATATGGTGATGATTATGCGATTGCTTGTTGTGTATCAGCAATGCGTGAAGGGCGTGATATGCAATTTTTTGGAGCAAGATGCAATTTAGCCAAAGCGCTACTTTATTCAATCAATGGTGGCGTAGATGAAATGAAAAATACTTTAGTAATTGAAGGTTTCAAAAAAAATACGGATGAAGTACTTGATTATGAAGAAGTTAAGAAAAATTACTTTAAAATGTTAGAGAAAGTGGCTGAAGTTTATTCTAATGCCATGAATATTATTCACTACATGCATGATAAATATGCTTATGAGGCTGGACAAATGGCTCTACATGACACACATGTAAGAAGATTAATGGCTTATGGCGTAGCAGGTCTTTCTGTTGTTGCCGATTCTCTATCAGCAATAAAATATGCAAAAGTGCGTCCAATTAGAAATGAAGAGGGAATTGCGATTGATTTTAAAATAGAAGGTGACTTCCCTAAATATGGAAACGATGATGACCGCGTCGATGATATAGCAAAAGAGGTAACTGAAAAATTTTATGAAGAACTTGCTAAACATAAATGTTATCGTGATGCTGAACCAACATTATCAATTCTAACCATTACATCTAATGTTGTTTATGGGTCTAAGACTGGTTCTACTCCTGATGGCAGAAAGGCCGGAGTTGCCTTTGCACCAGGTGCCAATCCAATGCATGGTAGAGATGAGTCTGGTGCCATAGCAAGCTTAAACTCTGTTGCAAAACTAGAATACGCTAAATGTTGCCGTGATGGTATTTCTAATACATTTTCAATTATTCCAAGTGCTCTAGGTCATAGTAAGAACGAACAAATTGATAATTTGGTAAGCTTACTAGAAGGTTATTTTATCCAAGGAGCACATCACTTAAATGTGAATGTTTTAAATAGAGAAACATTAATTGATGCAATGGAAAATCCTGATAAATATCCATTATTAACCATAAGAGTATCGGGTTATGCGGTAAGATTTAATAGGCTTACGAGGCATCAACAAGAAGAAGTAATTGCTAGAACTTTCCATGAGAGAATCTAATGAAGGCAAGTGTTAATTCTATTGAAACATTCGGACTTGTGGATGGTCCAGGCATACGTACCGTTATTTTCTTAAATGGTTGCAAGTTAAGATGTTTATATTGCCATAATCCTGAAATGTGGAATATGAGCGCTGGAAATTACACTGTTGATGAATTAGTAACTAAAATACTTCGTAACAAACCTTATTTTAAAAGAAATAATGGTGGTGTAACATTCTCTGGTGGTGAACCTCTTTTGCAAATTGACTTCTTACTTGAGATTTGCCAAAGATTAAAAGAAGAAGGTATCCACATAGCAATCGACACTGCCGGTGTTGGTATTGGTAAGTATGATGAAATCCTATCTTTAGTTGATTTAGTATTGCTTGATATTAAACATCCAAATAAGGAAGGATACCTAAAATTAACAGGAAGGGATATTTCTCTAAGTGAAAAATTTATTGAAAGCCTAAATAAGAGTGGAAAACCAGTTTGGATAAGGCAAGTAATCGTACCAGGTATCATGGATAACGAAGAATATTTACATGAACTTGCTAGCTATTTACTAAAAATTAAAAATATTGAAAAAATAGAATTCTTACCCTTTCATCATTTAGGCTTTTCCAAATATGCTGAATTAAAAATAGAAAATCCATTAAAAAACACACCCGAGATGAATGTGGAAGAGTGTCAAAAATTATATGAAAAATTTACGAGTATATATAACAAGTTAAAAGACAATCAAAAATAAAAGATTGTCTTTTAAAATACTTTAAAAAAAATAATTGATTTGGTATAATAAAAATACCAAAAAAAGAGGTAGTATTATGAATGAATTAGAAATTGAAAAAAATGAAAAAAGAAACGAAAAATTTATACAAGAATTTAAAACTTGGTTAAAAAAGCAAAATCTGTCAACCAAAACAATTAACAAACATATAAGTAACATGGAATTATATTTAAATGATTATTTGCCATACTATGAAAGTGAAACCATGGAAGAAGGAACCTCATCTGTATATTCCTTCTTAGGAGATTGGTTTATTAGAAAATGTATGTGGTCATCAAGAAGTAGTATTAAAGAAACAGCTTCCAGTATTAAGAAGTTTTACAAGTGCATGAACGAATTAGGCTACATCGATAAAGAAAAATATGAACTTGTAGTTTTTACAATAAAGGAAAATATGGAAGAGTTTTTAGAAAACTTAGATGAATATGATAATGGCGAAAGTATATGGGATTATCTTTAATGATAATTCTTTTTTGTTAAATATTGGTAGCGAATATTAGTTTGACTAATACATACATTTGTATTATAATATCATTAGGTGATATTTTATGACGTTAGAAGAAAAATTAAGAATTTTAGCTGATAGTGCCAAGTATGATGCATCATGTTCATCAAGTGGTAGTAAAAGAACGAATAGTGGTGGTATTGGTAATGCTGCCTACTCGGGGATATGTCATTCCTTTGCAAGTGATGGCAGATGTATTTCGTTGCTTAAAATTCTTCTAACCAACTGTTGTATTTTTGATTGCAAGTATTGTATTAATCGAAAAAGCAATAATATCAAAAGGACAATCTTTACCCCAGAAGAAATATGTACAATTACCATGAACTTTTACAGAAGAAATTACATTGAGGGATTGTTCTTAAGTTCAGGTATTATAAAAAACCCTGATTATACGATGGAACTACTTATTAAAACAATTAAAATGTTAAGATATAAATATCATTTTCACGGGTACATTCACTGTAAAGCCATCCCTGGCGCAAGTGAGTATTTATTAAAAGAATTAGGAAGTCTAGTTGATAGGCTAAGTGCAAACATTGAATTACCAACCGAAAATGGTCTAAAACTTTTAGCACCAAACAAAGAAGAAAATAAAGTTACGAAAATTATGTCTTACATAAAAGAAAATCGTAAGTCTTCTTTTGCTCCTGCCGGTCAAAGTACCCAAATGATTATTGGGGCTACCAAAGAAACAGATTTAGACATTATGAATAAAAGTGAAAAATTATATAAAAGTTATGATTTAAAAAGAGTTTTTTATTCTGCCTATATTCCGGTAAATAAAGATAAATTATTACCAAGTCTTACAACACCGCCACTTATAAGGGAACACAGGCTTTATGAAGCCGATTGGTTACTCCGGTTTTATGGCTTTAAAACAAGTGATTTACTAGATGAAGAAAATCCCAATTTTAATATTTTGATGGACCCGAAAGCCAATTGGGCCCTAAGACATTTAGATGAATTTCCCAAAGAGATTAATCAAGCCAGTTATTATGATTTACTAAAAGTTCCTGGTATTGGCATTAAATCAGCTAAGAGAATTATCGCTTGTCGTAAAAATTTCAAAATTACCTTTGAAGATTTAAAGAAAATGGGTGTTGTAATAAAACGAGCCAAATATTTTATTACTTGCAACAACAAATATTTTATGAACAGTGAGTATTTTAAGAAAAGCTTTATTGAAGCCAATTTAATTTTAGAAGACAATGTAAAAATAGAAAATAAGAAAGAACAATTAAGCTTATTTTCATGAATATTTATTTATATGATGGAACCTTCAAAAGTCTTCTAGATTTAATAAGTAAGTTAATAGAATTAAAAATTAAACCATTAGATATCAAAGATAAAGAAAACTTTAAACCAAACATTCTAGATAACGTTATTGAATTAGAACTAGATATGGAGTATGACATAAGTAAAATAATGGTATCTAAAAATATAATGAAAACAATTTATTATGTATACTTATCAAGTGATGAACATAAAGAATTAATAATATATTATTTTTTATTAAATGCTCTAAAATACCAAGATAAAGTATTTACTATGCGTAATTTAAAATGTGTAAATA
>CALWAA010000098.1 GCA_944372725.1 uncultured Bacilli bacterium
TGGTCTGTTAAATTAACAGAACTATATGGTAAAGGATATGATTATACTAATTTATCTAGATTTAGAAAATTTTATATGAGATTTCCAATACTTGGGACAGTGTCCCAAATATCTTGGTCTATAATTTATACTTTACTTCCACTTAAAGATGAAAATAAAAGAAACTATTATTTAAATCTTTGTATCAAGAACAATTTATCGGTTAGGGAACTTCGTCAAGAAATTAAATCTAATTCTTATGAAAGATTAGTAAATAAGCCAGAAAAAATAGAGATAGATATACCAAAAACATATTCTATTACCACAGATATGAAAAATCCGATTATTATTCCTATTCAAAATGAAATAAATAATGAACATGATTTAGAGCTAAATATTCTAGCTAACCTTGACTATTTTTTTAAACAATTAGGGCAAGGTTTTGCTTATATAGCTCACCAATATAAATTAGTAAAAGATAATCACTATTATTTTGTTGATATATTGTTGTTTAATATTGAAATGAATTGTTATATCGCAATCGAATTAAAATTAAGAAGCTTAAAGAAAGAAGATAAAGCTCAGATGGAATTTTATATGAATTTAGTGGACGAACAAGTAAAGAGGCCATTTCATAATAAAACTGTAGGTATTATAATATCGAAAGAAAGTGATGAATTTATTGTTAATTTTATTAGAAGTAATGATATCATTCCTTTAAATTATGAACTAAAACAAGAAATATTGAAAAATAACTGAAATTAAGCTAAAATAAAGAAGAAGTTAGGAATTGATAGCTATGTTAAAAGAAATAGAAGGTATCATTATAAGAGAAATACCATATGGTGAAACATCAAAAATCATTCATGTTTATACAAATGAGGGTGTTATATCTATCATGTGTAAGGGGGCAAAAAGTCTAAAAAGTCCCTTTCGAGCAACAACCCTTAAGTTTACTTATGGAAGATTTAATATTTATTATAAAGAAAATAAATTATCGACTTTAAGTAGTGTTGATGTGATAAATCCCTTAAGTAAAATAAAAAATGATATAACGCTACTTAGTTATGTCAATTATATAACAGAACTTACAACGCAAGTATTAAAGCAAACAACAGATAATATATATGAAGACTATATCAATGCCATTTTAAAAATAGAATCAGGATTAGACCCTCTCATCCTTGCCAATATTTTGGAAATAAAATATTTAGATTATTTAGGAGTAGGGCTTAATTTAGATTCTTGTGTATCATGTGGTGCTAAAGTAGGAATTATTACTATTGATGGTGATAGAGGAGGATATATTTGTAATAAATGTTATCAGAATGAAATAATAGTTGATAAAAAAACAATTGAACTACTACGTATGTATTATTATGTTGATATTAAAAGTATTAGTAAACTAAAAATTAGTGATAAAGTTAAAAATGAAATCAATCATTTTTTAAATACTTATTATGATAGATATACAGGATTGTATTTAAAAAGTAAAGATTTTTTAAAGAAGTTACTTTAAATATATTGTAAATTATAAAAAAATGAAGAAAATGTGAAAAACAAAATTTGACACTAATCTTTGTTTTTTTATTTTCTTTTATTTCAATTATCATATATAATATAGATGAGGTTTATTATGAAGTGGATTAAAACAATATTTATTTTAATTTTAATATATCCAATAACTGTTTTTGCTAGTACTGCAGCGGTTGTTGATATTACCAATATGAGTATCACTGATATAGCGGATGCCTTAGATAAGGGCTATTTAACAAGTGAATTATTAGTAACTTTATATTTAGAACGCATTGAAGCATATGATGATGATTTTAATGCCATAAGAGAATTGAATGAAAATGCTTTAGAAGAAGCTGCAGCTTTAGACAAAGAAAGAGAAGAAGGGCATGTTAGAAGTATTTTGCATGGTATTCCTATTGTTGTGAAAACAAACATTGATGTGGCAGGACTGGCAACCACGGCTGGTGCTACTGCTTTAAGTGATAATTATCCTTTAGAAGATGCCGAAGTAATTAAAAAGCTAAAAGACGCTGGGGCCATTATTCTTGCCAGTACGAATATGAGTGAATTTGCTTTTGCTGCTAGTAACTCACTTAGTAGCTATGGTAATGTCAAGAATGCCTTTAATACGCGTTATACTCCTTATGGTTCTAGTGGGGGAAGTGCTGTTGCAGTTGCCTTATCTTTTGCTGCAGCTTCCCTGGGAACTGATACGAATTCATCGGTAAGACTACCTGCCTCTGCAGCTGGTTTGGTTGGGTTGCGTCCGAGCTTAAATTTAATAAGTACAGATGGAGTAATCCCTTATGATACACTTCGAGATACAGTTGGTATTTTATCGAAGACAGTAGAAGATAATGCTATTTTATTAAGTATTATGAATGAAGAAGAGAAAACTTATGAAGCTAATCTTGAAAGTTTAGAAGGTATTAAAATTGGTGTAATAAATAGTTATTTAAAAGGCAGTTCTAGTAGTATTCGCGTAAATAGTAAGACAGATGAAGATATTTATAATCTAGCCAGTGCTAAATTAAAATTATTGGAAGATGCGGGAGCAGAACTTATTTATATTGATGAATTATTAGATAGTTACTATTATAATATAGCAACAAGTACAATGAGTGGTGATTCTTTTTGTGATGGTTTTAATAATTATATTACCGGTACTACTGGTACTATTAGAAGTTTTCGAAAACTGGCTTTATCTAAAGGAAAAATCTATAGTTTAAGTGGTTATTTATCAAGTTGTAATAATGCTTGGACTTATGATTTAAATAAAGTTTTAGAAAAAAAAGAAATCTTTGAAAATCATATTTTGGAAGTTTTTGATAATTATGATTTAGATTTAATTGTTTATCCAACCACCAAAAATAAAGTATTTACTTTAAGTAGTGGGAGTAGTGCCTCAGCACCAGGAAGTTTTTTAGGAAGTGTAATTAGTTATCCTTCTATTACCGTTCCTATGGGATATATTAATGAATTTCCTTATGGTTTAGAATTTTTTAGTTTAAAAAATGAAGAAAATTTATTATATTCTGTTGCAGATATCTTTGAAGAGGTAAATAATTTGGGCTTAACAAATAGTCCTCTTGCTCCATCTTTATATGAAATACCGGATTATATAGAAACTTTAATGACCTATTATGAAGCTGAAGAAAATGAATTAACAACAAAAGCCAAAGAATATTTTTTAAATTATAGTAATAAATCAGAGGAAGAAAATGAAATAGAAGCTAATATTTTAATACAAGAATACCGAAAATTAGAAACAAAACAAAATGATTTAGAAAAAGAAAATGAAGTTTTAAAAGTTTTTATAATGATATTATTTACTTTCATTTTTCTAAGTACGATATTATTTGTATTAATTTATCGAATGCTTACGAAAAAACTCAAGGTTGTTTACAAGAAAATCAAGAAACAGGATAGGCAAAATAAAAAAATTTTGCTAAAATAAGAATAGAATGAATTAGAGGTGTGAGTTTATGAAAGAAGAAACAAAAAATGAAGAAGTAGTAGCGGACGGAACTGTACTAGTAAAGCCAAAGAAAAGAAAGAAATTTATCATTATTTTAATCTTAATCAT
Source organism: uncultured Bacilli bacterium (assembly GCA_944372725.1). Classification (GTDB taxonomy): domain Bacteria; phylum Bacillota_I; class Bacilli_A; order RF39; family UBA660; genus Caccenecus. Next base: position 3,584 of record CALWAA010000098.1, read on the forward strand.
TATTGCGATAGCGGTAGGTTTATTTCTGGGTTATAAAAGATTAACATCTAATCCTTTAAGTATTTATAAAAAAGTAATTAATGAAACATATGATTTAGCAAATAATTTTTTAGAAGAAAATGTTAAAAATACGATGAGCATTAATTTAAAAGAAGAACCATTAACCATTAATACATCATTTACTTTAGATACTAATATGGAAGAATTAAAGGCTTTAAAAAATTATGAATATCAATTATCTATAGGAATAAATCCTTCTAAAGAGCAAATGAATTTATCTTTAGGGTTAAGTGATGAAAATGAAAATATTTTGAGTTTACTTTTTGCTTTTTTAAATGATAGAGCTTACATGAAAAGTGATGAATTATATAGTGAAGTTTTAGATTTAGGTATATCTGAGTTGGATTTTAGTGAGTTACAAATAGAAGAAGGTTTTTATACTTATGAAGATATCGATATTACTTTAAGTAAAATGAAAACACTACTAATTAATTCTTTAGATAGAGATAAATTTTTGACATCAGAAGAAACAATAAATGTAAATAGTAAAAAAATAAAAGCTAAAAAATTTACTTATTTGTTAGATAAAGAAAATATGGAAAGAACTATCAATTATATAAGAGAAGAAATGATAAAAGATGAAGAGTTAATGGAAGCATTATCACATATCATTGGTCTTTCTACTTCTGAATTAGAAGATGCTTTAACAGAAGAAATTGATTATAGTAATTATGAAGATATTTATATTAATTTATATACAAATGGTGGTACAAA
>CALWAA010000099.1 GCA_944372725.1 uncultured Bacilli bacterium
ATATCTAAAGATAAAATAAAAGCCTATTTTCAACAAAAAATAGACATTTTATATTTCACAAATTACAAAACTCGGGAGTAATAAATAGATGTTGCAAACTTTGTCGAACACTTTTGCTTGCTTTTTTAAGTACTCTTTTGTATGATACTTACTAAGAGTGCTTTTTTAATTATTTTTTGGTATAATAATAATTAGTTAGAAGGAATTTTTTATGAGTGTATTAAAAGTAGATAAATTATGTAAAAAAATTGGTAAGAAAGAGATACTTAAGGATGTTTCTTTTGAAATAAATGAAGGAGATATTTTGGCTTTTATTGGTCCAAATGGGGCTGGTAAGACCACTACAATTAAATGTATTTTAGGTTTACAAAAAATGAATAGTGGCAGGGTTTTTATTAATGGATATGATATTAAACATGATTTTGTGCAAGCGATAAATAAAGTTGGTTCGATTGTGGAAGAACCAGATGTTTATATGTATTTATCAGGCTTTGAAAATTTAAAATTACAGATGAGAATGTATAAAAATGTAGTTGTAGATGATATATATCGGGTTGTAGATTTAGTCGGGTTAGAATCACGAATTCATGATAAAGTAAGTAAATACTCTTTGGGGATGAGACAAAGACTGGGAATTGCTATGGCTTTACTCCATTCACCTAATTTATTAGTTTTAGATGAACCAACAAACGGATTAGACCCAGAAGGAATTAAAGATTTAAGAGTGTTACTTAAAAGACTGGCTAAGAATGGGGTTGCTATTTTAATTTCTAGTCATAATTTAAGTGAATTAGAGAGCTTTTGTAATCGCGTTTGCATTATATCGGATGGGAAAGTAATTGAAGAAGCTAGTATTCATGAGCTAAAGGAACTAGATGAAAATAAATATATTTTAAAGATAAATGATAGTAAGAAATGTAAAGATTTTCTTCTGTCTTATGATAAAATTGTTGATGCTAATCATATTGAAGTAGTAAAAGATGAAGAAGAAATAGCAGCCTTTATTAAGACTTTAGTTCAACATGATATTTTAATTTATGAAGTAACAAAGCTTAGCATGACTTTAGAAGAAGCATTTATGAAGAAAGCTAGAGGTGATAAGCATGATTAGACTAATGTATAATGAAATTGTAAAATTAATAAATAAGAAGAGTTTTTATATAGTAACCTTTATCTTTATTTTGTTTTGTGTATTAACCAATGTAGTTTATCATACACCTTTTGATAATTATGAAACAGAAATAGTTGATATTAAAGCATTAGAAGAAGAAAATGCATCTTTAAACTTAAATAGTAGTGAAGAACTTTTAATTTATGTTGAAAATTTAACTACAATAGAAATAGAACGATTAAAAGATGAGTATTCTTCTAATATCCAGGAATATTTGATTGACCATTTCTTAACTTCTTATATTTATCAAATGTATGAAGATGAATATATATTAAAAAATCAAGAATTATATATGGCATCATTAAGTGAACTTAAAAATAGAATAAGTTATGTTCAGGATGGTAATTGGAAGTATTTTTTAGAGGAACGTATTTCTTATTTAGAATCTCGTATCAACGAAACAGATGGCATTGAAAAAATTAGATATGAACGTTTACTTGAATTAGCAAATTATCGCCAAGAAAAGAATATTCCTTATGATGATAATAATTATCTGCATAATTCTCTAGATTTTTTAGAAGAAAATATGGTGGAGTATATTAACTTATTAAATGATGATAATTTGACTAATGAAGAAGAAAATAGATTAGAGTTTTTAGAAGAAGAAATGGCAATTCATGAATATGTTATTGAAAATGAGCAAGATATTTTAAATAGCCATACTTTAAGAGCTGTTTTAACGAACTTTTCTGGTGAATTTGGCTTATTTATTTTAATTTATGTCATCATGGTCGCAGGTTCTATTGTTAGTGAGGAATATCAAAGAGGAACGATTAAAAATTTACTTACCAAACCTTTCAAACGAAGAACAATTCTTTCTTCGAAGTTACTAGTTGTCATTCTTTTTATCCCACTTATTATGTTATTTATGAGTCTTATTGAAATACTAATAGGTGGAGTAATATTAGGATTTGATTCTTTATTTGTGCCAGTAGTACAATACATAAATGGTGGGTTAGAGACCTATTCTGTTCTTGGCTATTTATTTAGCTTGTTATTTGCTAGTTTACCAATTTATTTCGTTGTCGGAATTTTTGCTTTTATGCTTAGTACCGTTACAGCTTCCACTTCCGCGGCCATTACAATTAGTTTTCTTTTCTATTTACTTTTAAATGTTATTTCTAATTTAGCAGTCGTTTATGATTTTGGAGTATTTAAATTTTTTGTATCTCTTTATTGGGATTTTAGTTATCTTGTAACGGGGTCATCATCACCTTTTAACGTGTCTATTAGCAATTCTGTTTTGGTTATTTTATTATATGTTTTAGTCATGTTATGTATAGCTTATGTAACATTTAGCAAAAAAGATGTAAAAAATATTTAAAAGTTGTTATAATAAATATAGGTAGTGGTTAGAGTGAAGTTTAAAGTATTTAAAATTATATTTATAGTTCTAATTATTCTATTATTTATTTTAGCAACTTTCTTTTTGGTTAAAGGGCTTACCATGGAAGAGGAACCTTCCAATGAAGATTCTATTCCTAGTACACCTAGCGTTAACTTAGAAGAAGTTATTTCTGAAATAAAGGCGGAAAATACAGAATTAGTTTATGAAAGTACGGATATTCCCGAATTTACTAGTTTGGTATTTTTAAATAATGAGAAATATACTTCTTATATTGTTGATACTTATACTGGTGAAGAATTAGAATTAAAAGATATCATTAAAGATGGCAAAATTGATGATTTTGAAACAAAAGAAGAAGAACTATTACGCTTAAAATATCCCGAATTTATTGTAGATGGCATTTTAAATGGTAAGGGCGAAAAAGTATATTTGATTTATGATAATGAAATGATTGTTTATTATTATGGTTATACATATGAATATGATTATCAAGATGTAGTCTTTTTGAAAATCAATTATAATGAAGTTCATGATTATTTAGATTTTACCCATTTATTAGATGAGGAATATACAAATGAAGATGGATATCAGTATAGCAGTGATAAAAAGACGGTAGCCATTACTTTTGATGATGGACCTAGTAGTAAATATAATGCTGAGTTTTTGAGTGTTTTACAAAAAAACAAAGCTCATGGAACATTCTTTATGGTGGGTACAATGATGCAATCTTGTCAAAAATGTGTTCTTGATACTTACAATTCCGGAAATGAAGTAGCAAGCCATACTTATAATCATATTAATATGAAAAAGAATAGTATTGAGGAAGTAAATGAAAATATTAAGAAAACAGATGATTTATATTATCAAATTACAGGAAAACATATTAAATATGTTAGACCACCTTATGGGTCTTATAACAAAACCAATTTAGAAAATGTTGATTATCCTCTTATTTTGTGGAATATTGACCCCGAAGATTGGCGTTATCATGATGCCGAAAAAATTGTGAATCATGTCATGGAAAATGTGAAGGATGGTTCAATTATTTTGATGCATGAACTTTACGAAACAAGTTTAGAAGCCTTAGAAATTTTACTTCCCAAACTTTATGCAGAAGGGTATCAAGTGGTAAGTGTAGGGGAACTAGCCAAATTAAAAGGTAGAGAAATACTTTCGGGTCATGCTTACCGAAGCTTTACTTAGACAACCCCAATATCCGTGTCAGGGTTTTCTCTATTAATTTCCGCACATAAAGCAATACCACCAGCGACTAAAAATAGAAGGGAAGCTATTAAGGTCATATGGGCACTTAATACTTCTTTTTTTGTGCTTGTTTTTCGCAGTTCTTGGACATTTTCATAACTTATAACGACAAAATATAGATAGATAAAGAATGCCACCGAAAAAATAGTAATATTTAAAGTTCTAAATATTTTTTCTTTGCGATAATCTCCAGTTTCTAAAAAATATTTTTCATAAGCATTGGAAAGAAGAGCAGCAATTATAATAAAAAAATACACTACCCAAATAAAATTTTCTTCTCTTACTCTTTGTAATTTAACTCCTATATTCATATTAAAATATTATGGGATGAAATATATTTTTATGAAAAAAGAAAGAATTACTTTTCTTCCTTTAATTTTTTTATTTCTTCAATAGACAAATTAGTCGCTTTACTAATATCTTCTATTGACATATTCATATTTAATAATTTTTTCGCGATTTCATTTTTATTTTGTTCAACACCTTGCTCATATCCTTTGTTTTCTGCTATTTCTAAATCCCATTTATTTAACTCATCCTGCATTTTATCATCTG
>CALWAA010000100.1 GCA_944372725.1 uncultured Bacilli bacterium
TTCCTGTGGAATATACAGAAATTCCTAATTTTATATGGCTTGATGTTATTAAAAAACTTCCTAGTATGGAAGAAGAGTTATTGTCAGCTTCATTTAGGGAATTTGTAATTAGTGGTCATACTGAAGGAAAAAGGTTTCTTCCTTGGCAAATGTTTGATAAAAGCAGATATGAACTAGTGAAAAGATTATAATAAAAATTTGCATAAATGTAATAATTATGAATAAAGATAAAATTAAAATTCTTCTTTTTATGTGAGTAATTGAAACAAATAACTAGATATACATTTCTAGTTTTTTTGTAGTATAATTATGTTAGCAATATATGTAGTAAGTAAAGATGGAGGTAGTTATGAATCTAGGAGTATTTGACATTGAAAATTTCAATATCTTAAGTGATGATGAGAATTATTATTTTTTTCGTGCTTTAAATATGGGAGATAATAATGATATTGAAACAGGAATTACTTTAGATTCAAATGGTGAGATTTATAGAATAAGAACTGATAGAGAAAGATATGATAAGACTCCTATATATAATTCTGATAGTTCAATTTCATTAGTGGAAATGGTTGATCATATTAAAATGCAACATAGGACTGATACTAATTGTATCTCTTTAACTAGTAATGCTAATGCTGCTGCTTTATATGGTAGAGGTTATTATAAAGATAAATATGTGATGGTAAAAGTGCCTAAAAAGGAAATTGGTAGTAGAGTATATAATGCCGGTCAATATATGATTAATGAAATTAAGAAAGTTATTGATAATTATTTAGAAAATAATGAAATTGATGATATGACTAAATATTTTTTGTCTTCTATTCGTCATGCTAAAAGTGAAGAAAAATTAGATGAAATAATGAAAATTTATAATCAGAAAAGTGAAGAGAAAAGGCAAGAAATGTTTGAAAAAGGTATTATCTATCAAAATACTAATACTACTTCTGTAGATTATCAAGCTTTGAATGCAAAACAGAATTTTGAAAAAAATAAGATTGTTGCAATACTTAATGTATTTAATAAAAATATTATTCCTAATGTCTCTAATAAATTATTGATTCAAACTTTAGGAAATGCTTTTTCTTCTCTTGAACTTATTAATTATAAAGATATTGAAAAAGAATATATAATTGATGTACCAAAAGAAATGGTTGATATTTTAGCATTGTTACAACAAGTTCCAGAAAACTATCCCTTAATTAATGAGCTTAAAGATGAGATAAAAAGTATAATTGTTAATAAGGAATATAGTGTTGAAGAATTTAAATATGCTAATGAAAAGTTAGATACTGATAATCAATATACAATTGAGAATATGTATAATTTGACTAATGGTAATGTTGATTTTTATAGCTCTATAAGTTTATATACAAAATCTTTTTATTTAGCAAAGTCTAAATTAAGGACTTTAAGTAGTGTTGATATGTTATCTTTACTTGTAGATAATAATAAATATGGTAATATACTTTCTTATTTAAGAACACATACTTATGGTGTTGAACCTGAAGTTTTTTCAAGACAATCTAGTAATAGAATGAAAATAAGTGAATCTGTTAGTTTAGATTTTAGTCCTACTGAAAGAGAACTTTTTGACTTTATAGATAAATTATCTACTAATGATTTAGATTATATAATTAATAATCCTACTGAAGCTCTTAAATATTATTTAGAAAACTTTGATGATATTGAGCATAGGCAAGTTGATAAAGAAACATATTATGCTAATGCTATAGTTGATTTATTTAATTGGAGTAAATTAAATGTAGTAAGTTTTTCTAATAGACAAAGAAATCAGATTGTTGATAGGTTAAAAGAAAGTAATATTGTGGAGATATATAATGCTTTGAAAGAAAGAGGGGTTAGAGAAAAAGATATTGCTAATACTTTACTTACGACAATTATAAAGGATAAAACTTTTGATGATATAGATTTAAATGATACTTTTACTGTAGAAGAATTAGAAGATTTTTTAGGGTATTATAAAATTAATAACACTAAAGGATTAAAACTTAGAAGTTATCAAGCTTCTGCTTTAACTAATATAGATGATGCTTTTAGAGTAAGACAATTTACAACAGCAGTATTACCAACTGGAGCAGGGAAGAGTTTTGTTGCTTTAGCAGAAATGTTAGAACATAGTGATGAAGATATATTATATCTAGCACCTAATGATGAAATATTAAATCAAATTGAAAGATATATATTAGAAATTATATGTGAAGAATCAATTCAAAAAAGTGATAGAGAAAAAATTAAGGAAAAGTTTAAACATTTAAAATTACGTACTTATCAATCATTATTATCAGATAAAAGAAATGAAGTATTAAATGGTTTTGAACAAAAAACTGTTCATCATAAATATGGCTTAATTATATTTGATGAGTTGCATAGATCTGGTGCTAGTGAATGGAAGAATAGTGTTTTAGAATTATTAGAACATCAAGATGAAAAAACAAAAGTTTTAGGTATAACTGCTACACCTAGAAGAGATATGGATAATAAAGATATGGCAGATGAGTGGGCAGAATATTTTGGCTATACTAAAGAAGAAATAATAAAACATAAACATCTTGCTATTAATATGGATTTAGAAGAGGCGATTAGACTTGGTTATGTAATGAATCCTAAAATAGTTCAATGTGAATATAGTTTGGAAAAAGATGGTTCTCTTGAAAGATTAAGAGAAAGAATAGAGAGCATAGAAGATGAAAATTTAAGAACAAAAGAATTGGCTAAATTTGAAGTCCTTAGAAGAAAGGTATCTGAAGCTGATGGTATTGAAAAAGTAATAGGTGACAATATTAAGCAGGGTGGTAAATATATTGTTTTTTGTCCTGTAACTAATGATAGTGGAAAAATAGTTGAAACAGAGGATGGATATTCGCAAAATAATAGAGTTTCTAGTAAAGAGGTAATAGAAAAGTATCAGAAAGAATTAATCCTTAATATAATAAAATATCGTGGTATTACAGATGCTAACTTAAAAGAATCTGATGATATAAATAAATATATGAGGGTTGCTGATAAGTTAGGTTTACAATTTAATTCTTTATTAGGTGTTTATGGTAATGCGAAAAACAGATATGAATTAGAACAATTTGAAAGAGATGATCCTGATAAAATAAAATTTATTACTGTAATAAACAAATTAAATGAAGGTACTCATGTTAATGGGGTAAATGGATTAATATGGTTAAGACCATTAGATGAAAACTCTAAAATATTATATTTACAACAATTAGGTAGGATTATCTTTTCTGTTGATCCTAATAAAGAGATTAGTTGGGAAGATAGAACTGTGGCTATAGATGTTGCTAATAACGTGTTTAGGGTAAATATGGATAAAGAACATAAAGATGAAATAAGTGATTTAGATAAGTTAGTAATTATTAATAGTTGGGTAGAACAACATAATGGTAGAATTCCTGATTTAAATAGTTTTGATAGAATAGAATCTAGTTATGGTTTAACTTTAAAACGTATTCAAAATAACTATTCTAAATATTTAAATGATTCTGAATTGTTAGATTCTCTTTCTGAAGGAGAAAGATTAAAAATAACAGAGATTATTAGAATCTGTACTGATATGAGTCTTTGGACTATAGATTTTCCAGAGAGGGCGCAAAAAAATAATGAAGGACATTTACATTTAATAGATGGTTTTGATTATGATAAATTTGAAATAACAGGAATTTTAAAAGATTATTATGATTTAACTAATGAGGTTGATAGCATTGATAATAGTAATTGGGAGAAGATGTATGCTATTGCTAAGATGTATTATGAGCAGTATGGGAATTTGGATGTAATAAATTCTTGTAGAGTTATAGAAGAAAGTGGAAAGATTATCATATTGAAAAAAGAAGATTCAAGATATAATGCTGCCATAAAATTAGGTGTATGGATTAATATTCAAAGGCAAACAAAAAAAGGTTATGGTACATATAGACGGGATAAAGAAAGAGAAAAAAAACTAAATCAAATAGGAATGATATGGGATAAAAATGAGCAGTTATGGAATGAGATGTATGATATAGCAAAAAAATATTATGAGCAGTATGGTAATTTGGATGTTGTAGTAACTTGTAGAGTTTTAATAGAAAATGGAAAGGTTAGTGTAATAAAAAAAGAAGATTCAAGATATAATGCTGCCATAAAATTAGGTGTATGGCTTAATAGTCAAAGACAAGCAAAAAAAGGTTATGGTACGTATAGACGGGATAAAGAAAGAGAAAAAAAACTAAATCAAATAGGAATGATATGGGATAAAAGTGGGCCATCGTGGAATGAGATGTATGATATAGCAAAAAAATATTATGAGCAGTATGG
>CALWAA010000101.1 GCA_944372725.1 uncultured Bacilli bacterium
TATAATTCAAATGACCCTGGTAGAGATAAATTAATAGAGAGAATTGAATCACGTCACGGTGTTCATACTATAGAAGCTGCTTATAATCTTGGTGTAGGTAACCGTGAATATGAACTTATTGATTTAGATAAATAGTAAAAAAACATAGACTTGACTGTATGTCAAAGAAATCTATGTTTTTTTCTTGCATTATTTTAATTATATGATATGATGTAGTTAACAATTGGTAAAGGAGAGTTGAGAAGTGAAAAAAAATTACATATTAGGAATTGATGTAGGAATATCATCAGTTGGTTGGGGATTACTTGAATTAAATGAAAAGGGAGAACCATTTAAAATATTAGATACTGGAGTTAGAATATTTACACCAGGCGAAGTACCTAAAACAGGAGCTAGTAAAGCTTTAGCAAGGCGTCAAAAAAGAGGAGCTAGAAGAATTATCCAAAGAAGAGAATATAGACTTGATAGAGTTAGACTTCTTCTAAGTAAATATGGATTTTTACCTAAAATATCAGATGATATTATTCCTAGTGAAAGGGAAGAATTATTAACTTTAGAGTTTGATAAATTATTAAATAAATATTATAAAAATAAAAATACAAATCCCTATGAATTAAAAGTAGAAGCTTTAAAAAGAAAACTTTCTAATGAAGAGTTAGTTATTATATTAAATCATTATGCTAAACATAGAGGTTATAAATCAAATAGAGAAGAAGTTAATGATAGTGAAAGCGGTAAGATTAAAAATGCAATTAGGGAAAATGAAAAAATAATGAAAGATAGTCACTATGAAATAGTAAGTGAAATGTTTATTAAAGATGGTAAATTTAAAGATAAAATTAGAAATACAACAGATGATTATAAAATGTCTGTTACAAGAGAAATGTATCTAGAAGAAATAGAAAAAGTTTTAACATCACAAATAAAATATGGTCTTATAACAGAGGATTTTAAAGAAAAATATTTAGACATATGGCAAAGTCAAAGACATTATTCTAAAGGACCAGGTTATTACTTTTATAAAGAAGATGGTATATTAAAGAAGAAATTATCTCCTTATGGTGATGAGAAAAGTTTAATTGCTAGAATGGTTGGTACTTGTAAATTTGACCATTTACCAAGAGCTCCTAAATGTGCACCATCATCAGAGATTTTTGTATTTTTAGAAAGGTTATTAAATTTAAGATATAAGACTCTAGGAGATTATGAAAGATTAGATTCTGAAGAGATTAAAGAAATATTAGAACTTGCTAAAATCAAAGATAAAATTACTTATAAAGATATTGCTAAAGTAATTAATAAATCTAATATAGTTTTTAAAGATAATAAACTAAGTAAAAAAGATTATGCAAAATGTATTGATGAATTAAAAAAGAAATATGATATTGAAAAGTTTGATTTTAATGAATTAACTGATGAAGCAAAGAATAGTTATAATGAATTACTAAATAAGAAAAAATTAGATAATGTCTTTGGTGAGTTAAAAACTTATTCAGTTTTTAGAAAGAATTTTACTAAATGGAATAAAAATGAATGGGAGAAAATAAAAGATAATTTTAAACTACTGGATGAAATTGCTATTATTCTTACTGATTGTAAACTTAATGAAGATATTAAAAGAGAAGTAGAAAAATCAGATATTATAGATAATAGTTACTATGAAATTATTACTGATTTGCCTAATTTAAAAGACCACTTAATGCTATCTTTAGATTTAATATATAAGCTTATTCCTTTAATGTTAGAAGGAAATCGTTATGACGAAGCGATGTCTTTGCTTGGATTAGCTCACAGTAACACTAATGAAAATACTATTAAATATGATTTATTACCACCTCTAGATAGCGATGATGGTATTACTAATCAAAGAGTTTTAAGGAGTCTTGCACAAACTAGAAAAGTAATTAATGCTATTATTAAAAAATATGGATTACCTAAAGAAATCAAGATAGAAACAGCAAGAGAGTTAGCAAAATCAAGAGAAGAACGAAATAGGATAGAAAAAGAACAAAAAGAAAGATTTGAAAAAAATTTTGATAATAAAAAATACTTAGTTTCTATATTACCTGATACTTTTCCAAGTATTGATTATGTATCGAGTACAGATTTATTAAAATATAAGTTATGGCAAGAACAAGGAGAAATATGCCCATACAGCCTTAAAAGGATAAAAATAGAAGAACTATTTGATAATAATTTAGTACAAATAGACCATATCTTACCTTATTCAAGAACCTTTGATGATAGTTATTTTAATAAAACTTTAGTATTAACTAAATATAATCAAGAAAAACGCGAAAAAACACCATATGAGTGGTTTGGAAATACTTCTAAATGGGGAGAATTTAAAAACTATATTAGTTCTTTAAATATAAATGATAGAAAAAAAGATAATTATTTACTTACAAAATTAACAGATGAAATGTCAAGTGAAATGAGAAATCAGAATTTAAACGATACTAAGTATATTAGTAAGTATCTAGTTAATTTTATGAAAGCTCATTTAAATGTTGATAAAATAAGTTCTTATAGTGGTTCTATTACAGGTAGATTAAGAGCAAGATGGGGACTAAATGGTTTAACTCATAGTTTAGAATCAAGTAATTACTATGTAAAAAGAAATAATTATGAAGATATTAAAAAGAATAGAGAAAATCATTTGCATCATGCTATAGATGCTTTAGTTATCGCCTCTATTACTAAAAGTCTAGAACAAAAAGTAATTGAATATGAAAAGCTATATCGTTATTTTGTAAATGCCACTAGTAGTACTTTACAAGACTATATGGATGAAAATAATTTTTATATAACTGATTATGTTGATGAAAAAACAGGAGAAGTTACTAGTAAGAGTATTAGAGATTATATTGAAGAAGGTTGGAAAAGTGGTAAAATAAAAGAAAGTACAAAGCATAGAGGAATTTATTATTTAGATTTTCCATTACCATACAATGATTTTGATGAAGAGGCTAAGTTAAGAGTTTATGAGAGAGATGTTAATGTTTTAAAAAATGAATTGGGAAAATTTAGAACTTATAGTGCAGAGGAACTTAATAAAGTTCATCCTATTTATCCATCTTTTGCTAAACCAAAATTAAGTGGAGCATTGCATAAAGAAACAGTTTATGGTTATAGCAAAGAAAGAAATGTATTAACTAATCGTATTAGCATAGTTTCTCCAAGCTTTAATATGAAGAAATTAGATACTATTATAGATAAAGAAAATGGTAGTAAAGATGTATATGATACATTAGTAAGATGGTTAGGCGACTTTGACACTGGAAAAGAAGCTTATGATAAGAAAGGATATCCTATTAATGAGAAGAGTGGTAATTTAATTAAAAAAATTATTACAGAAACTCCATATGATGGTAAAGGACATTTTATAGATGGGAAATTTGTAGAAAAAGAAGATATTTATCAGATAAGTATTTATAAAAGAGATAATGAAGATAAACTTTATTTTGTAGGATTTGATTTATTTGATTTAGCACAAATAAAAAGAAATAAAGATTTTAATCTAGTATTATGGTATGGTCAAAGTGGTTCAAAAATTAATTTAAAATATTCTGATCTTAATAAAGAATATATCCACTATTTGGATTTATGCAGAAATCAATTAATAAAGGTTATTAAAAATGATGGCTCTGAAGGCATTTGCTATACAGTTGGATTTTCTAGTGGAATGTTTGAGGTAAAAGGTTTAATCGGTGATGATAAAGATATTTGTGGAAATAAAAACTTATTTGAAAAGGAAAGAGTTCGGTATCAACTAACTATATCAACAATTAAAGATATTAAGAAACTAGAAATTACAACCTTAGGTGAGATTAATGGGATATAGGCAAGTTGTTATTAAGAAATGTGAGAAGTTAAATTTAGAGGATAAACAACTTGTAATAAATAAAGATAATAACAGCTATAAAGTACCTCTTGAGGATATTAATTTTGTATTAATTGAAGACAATAGAACGATTGTTACATCAAAGATTTTATCTGCCTTTGGAGAAAATGGCATTTGTTTGATAGTGTGTGATGATAAATTTGAACCTGTAAGTATTATGTATCCTTATAATTATCATTTTAAACAATTGGAAAATATAGAAAAACAATTATCTTTGGATAATGATTCTAAAAAATTAATATGGCAAGAAATAGTAAAAACTAAAATAAAAAATGAGATAGCAGTTTTATGTCAGACAACTAAAGATGAGAGAGTAATTGATATATTGTCTAAATATGTTAGAGAAGTAAATATTGGTGATG
>CALWAA010000102.1 GCA_944372725.1 uncultured Bacilli bacterium
TATTTGCTTCCTGGAGCATCACCAACAATCACGACATCAGTTTTTTTACTAACACTATCGATAGCTTTACCACCATAGGATTCAATTAAAGCTTTTATTTCATCACGACTCATAAAACTAATCGTACCGGTAATAACAAACTTTTTATCCGTAAAATTCTCATTTATCTTTACTTCAGCTCCTAAATATTTCATATTAATGCCTAAATCTTCTAATGTATTAATAAGTTCTATATTATTTGGATTAGCAAAGAAATTGACAATATTACGAGCTAAAACATCACCAATATCTTTAATTTCTATTAATTCTTCATAAGTTGCATTACTTAAATGCTCCATATCTTTATATGTACTAGCTAATAACTTTGCATTTTTAGAACCTATACCTGAAATACCAAGGCCAAAAATTAATCGTTCCACACTATTTTGCTTACTTTCTTCAATAGCAAGTAACAAATTAGTAACCTTTTTTAGTCCATAACCTTCTAATTCAATAATATCTTCTTTATGATCACTTAAATGATAAAAATCAGGAATAGTTCTAACAAACCCTTCATTATAAAAATCTTCGATGATTTCATCACCTAAACCATCAATATTCATCGCATTACGACTAGCATAGTGTATTAAACTCTCAATATTCTTTTTTGGACAATTATCATTAATACAAAAATAATCGACATTTCCTTTTTTAACTAAAGTACTTCCACATATTGGACAAGTTGTAATCATTTCAAATGGCTTTTCTGTTCCAACCCGTCTTTCTAGTTTTGCTTCGACAACCTCAGGAATAACATCCCCAGCTTTTTTAATGGAAACAACGTCACCAATTCGTAAATCTAAGCTCCGACAATAATCTTCATTATGTAAAGTTGCCCGTCTAATCGTAGAGCCCATAACCAAAACTGGTTCTAATACTGCATTAGGAGTTACTTGCCCCGTTCTACCTACTGTAAATTTAATATCAACAAGTTTCGTTAATACTTCTTCAGCCGGAAATTTATAAGCAGTTGCCCATCTAGGATATTTAACTGTTGAACCAAGCTCTTGTTGCATTCTAATATCATTTACTTTAATGACTATGCCATCTATTTCATAAGGTAAGCTACTTCTCTTTTCCGTATATTCCCTTATAAAATCCAAAATACCATCAACATCTTTAACTAGTTTACTAGCAGAATTCACTTTAAAGCCTAAATCTTTCATATATTTTAAAGCATCATAGTGTGTACTAATACCATAATCTAAAGGATTAGGCAAATGATAAATCCAAGTATCTAAGTGCCTTTTCGCTGCAACTTTTGGGTCAAGTTGTCGAATAGAACCTGCTGCTGCATTTCTAACATTTTGCAGTTTCACTTCGCCCTTACTTTCCCTCTCACGATTAATTTTTTCAAGGGTAGCTTTATTCATATAAATTTCGCCACGTACTTCAATATCAATATCCCGACCTAAATCAAGAGGAACCGTCTTAATTGTTTTAACATTATGAGTAATATCTTCGCCAATTATTCCATCCCCGCGGGTTGCCGCAAATTTAAGCTTACCATGTTCATAATGTAAAGATACACTTAATCCATCAATTTTAAGTTCACAAACATATTCAGGCTTAAATCCCGCATTTCGAATTCGTTTATCAAAATCTCTAATTTCTTCTTCATTAAACACATTCGAAAGGCTAATCATTGGTATAGCATGACGTACTTTTTGAAATTTATCAATTGCTTCCCCACCAACCCGTTTTGTAGGACTATTTGGATCAGCATATTCTGGATATTTTTCTTCTAAATTAATTAATTCCCGCAAATACTTATCGTATTCTTGGTCTGTAATAGAAGGATTATCCAAATTATAATACTCATAATTTGCTTTCTTTAAAATACTAGTTAATTCATCAATTCTTTTTTTAGCTTCTTCCATTTTATTCCCAAAGTTTCCTTGGATATTCTCCTTTCAAAATTAACTTCTCAATATTCTCTTTTAAACCAATTAAATCTTCCTTATAAGTCATTCCAAACCAAGAACTATTAGAAACTAGATTTTGTAACTCTATTTGTTTCTCATCCAACTTCTCTTTAATAAGTTCTGGTAATAAAGCTTCATTATTTAAAATATATTCATCATCATTCCGAAAATATTTTTTAAAATATTCATCTAAATATACAAAAAAATGATTTTTAAAAGCAAACATATTAACAGAAACTGGATGATTCAGTTCAATTTTAAAAGCTTCTTCTCCATCTAAAGGTTCTGCTAGAGCATAACCATCCATTGTTGTTACTTTACTTTCAACGAGCTCTTCAATGTTACCAGCTTTTGGAAAACATACTGCTCTTTTTACACTACCAAATTTAGATTCAGTAACTTCGTAAGGAAAAGTAATACAAGCATAAACATTGGGGTCATGATTTTGATTTAAAAACTCACTAGCTTTTAAATAAGAATCAGCACCATAAAAATCATCTGCATTAATCACCACAAAGTCACCTTTAACATGATTTTTCGCACATAAAACAGCTTGAATTGTCCCCCAAGGTTTTTCACGCTTTTCTGCTAAATACTCTTTACTAGGAATATCATAGATATCTTGATAAGCATATACCACATCAATTTTACCTTCTATCCTTTTCCCAATCGTTTCTTTAAAAACAGCTTCAAGTTCTTTTTTTATCACAAAAACCACTTTTGTAAATCCTGCTCTTTTGGCATCATATACTGAATAATCGATAATAAACTCACCATTTGGCCCAACAGGTTCAATTTGTTTTAAACCACCAAATCTACTACCCATACCAGCTGCCATTACTACTAATGTTTTTTCCATAAAACCTCCAATTCTTCTACTTCAATTATAACAAACATCTAATAAGAGAGCAATTACTAAAATGAAAACTAAAAATATTGGAAAATAGCATAAAATATGATATTATTTTTAAAAGAAAGAGGGAAAAAATTATGAACAATATAGCAAATTCATTGAAAAAAGAAGAAAATAATAATTTATACAAATATTTTACTAACGAAGAACTTGAAGAAGTTGCTAAAGAACTAGCTTATATAGAAAAACACCCTGAAGAATATAAAAGTTACACTAATATAAAAACTCTAAAAAAAGCCTTATTATCTGACGAATAATTACCATGAATAAACTAATAATATAGCATACCGCGGTATTTTTTTACTCTTCTAAAAAAAGAAAAAAGTTTAAATCTTCTTTAAACTTTTATGATTTTTCATAAGTTTACGAATTCCAAAGTTTTTAGCAAAAGCAACACTAACAAATTTATCATCAACATCTATTACCACACCCTTACCATAAATCGTGTGCATAACAATGTCACCCTTATTATAACTTACATCTTCATCACTATATAATTCATCCTTATTTAATACTTTTTCTTCTTTTACGCTACTACTAATTGTTTCTAAAACATCGCCCTGTATCTCACTAATAAAACGAGATGGTGCATTAGTATTAGTTTTACCATAAAGCATTCTTTTTTTTGCATTTGTTAAATATAATCTTTCTTTTGCTCTTGTAAATCCTACATAACAAAGACGTCTTTCTTCCTCAATTCCAGCGTCCCCTTCTATAAAAGCATTTTGATGAGGAAAGATTCCTTCTTCCATACCAATAATAAATACAACTGGAAATTCTAGTCCTTTAGCACTATGAAGTGTCATTAAAGTAATCACATTATCATCATCTTGATGTTCTGAAATATCAGCGATTAAACTAATTTCTTCCAAAAAGTCATTCAAATTAACTGAGCCTGTTCTAGCCTCATAACTTGCTGTAATACTCTTAAATTCCATTAAGTTTTCAAGTCTAAGTTCTGAATCCAAAGATTTTTCGTTTTCAAGTTCCCTTTTTAAACCACTCTTATCTAAAACATCATCAATTAATTCTGTTAGTGATAAATTAAGAGCATCCCTCTGTAATTCTAAGATAATATTTTTAAATTCTAGTTCTTTTCCAAAGTCAATAGCATCAAACATAGAGCATCCTAAATCATCAGCTCGCCTTTCCAAGTCTTCAATACTTTTATTTCCAATCTTTCTTTTCGGCGTGTTGATAACTCTTCTTAAACTAACATCATCATTGGTATTATTAATAAGTCTTAAATAGCATAATAAATCTTTAATTTCTTTCCGATTATAGAAATAATAACTACCAACCACTTTATAAGGAAAACTATGTTTAAGTAATACTTCTTCTACATTTCTTGATTG
>CALWAA010000103.1 GCA_944372725.1 uncultured Bacilli bacterium
GGATTTTATTGGCGAATCATAAGAATTAATGGAAATGGAAGTATTCGAATGATATACCAAGGAACCAGTCCAAATACAACAGGAACAGGTACTCAATTACAAACAAGTGCATTTAATAGTAGTTATGATAGAAGTGAATATGTAGGATTAAAATACACAAGCGGACAACAACACGGACAAAATACGAATAGTACTATCATGGGAGTGCTTGAAACATGGTATAATAGTAAACTAGCAAGTTATGCAGATGATATTGATACGAATGTAGGATTCTGTAGTGATAGGAATATGGCAAGTGGATATTCATGGAGTAGCCAACCAAGCAGTGCTATATACTACGCAGCATATGGAAGATTAGTACAAAGTAGTAGTAATGTCAATCCAAGTTATAAATGTAGTAATACTAGTGATATATTAAAAATACCAATTGGATTAATTACAGCAGATGAAGTAGTAATGGCAGGATTATCATGGAATGGAAGTACAACAAGTAATTATCTATATACAGGACAACATTATTGGACTATGTCTCCGTATTACTTTGGTGCTAGCGTGTTCGCTGTGTATTCGTCTGGCTACCTCCGCTGGAGCAACGTGAATAACGCTGCGCCGGGTGTGCGCCCAGTAGTAAATCTGAAGGCTGATACCATCATTTCATCAGGTGATGGTACATCTTCAAATCCTTATGTAGTTGAAACTTAATTATCTTGCCTGTAGCGCTTTTTTCCTTTGACCTATGGGCAAGATTTATCATTACAATGAGTGAAGTTTTAAAAACTTCACTCTATTTTATTGCAAAAAAAATCGAAGCTGCCCCCTGAAGACAGCTTCTTAAAAGAATAAAAAGGGGTTGACTAGTGTGATACTAGCACCAATTCGCCTTGTTAAGTGAATTGGTGATTGTTATATTAAATGATAAATGCATTTTTGTCAACTACTTTTTGATATTTTTTTAGAAAAAATGAAAATAATTTTTAAATTAATTTACAAAGGTGGGTTTGTTTGTTAAAATTATAATGGTAGGTGTTAGAAATGATTATAAAAAAACCATATGCCTTTATATTAAAACATTTTCGATTAATCCATTTATTATTATTAATTCCGATGTTTTTTTTAGTTACTCAAACAAGAGAAATTATAACATTTTTTAGAGAATATGCTGCGAATGATTATACTCTTGGGGCATCAACTGAAATGTTATCATCTCTTGCTAGCAATTACATCAATATTTTTATGTACATTGCAGTTATCATCATCATGGTTGTTTTAATCTTTTTATCAATTGTTTTACAAAGAAAAGAAAAACCAACCAAATTTTATAATATTAGTATTGTCTACTATTTAGTAATGTTTATTTTAATTACAGTAAGCTTTACGATATTTAGAGCGATAGAAAATGATACTTTAAGTACAGCAATGGCCAGAATTATTCGTGACCTTTCGATATTAATCCATTATAGCCAGTACATTTTTATTGTTTATACAGCAATTCGAGGTGTTGGCTTTAATATTAAAAAGTTTGATTTTAAAAGTGATTTAGCTGAACTTGAAATCAGTAGCGAAGATAGTGAAGAAGTAGAGTTTTTAATAGGGATAGATTCTGATAAAGCCAAAAGAACCGTAAGACGCTTTTTTAGAGAGCTGGGCTATTATTATAAAGAAAATAAATTTATATTTATCATGATTTTTGTAATATTAATTGGTGTTGCTGGTACCCTAATATTTATGAATGAAGAAGTATATCAAAGGGTATATCGTGAAAATGAAAATATTGCATTAGGATATTTAAATTTTAATGTAAAAGATAGTTTTATAACTAATTTAAGCCAAAATGGTGAAGTATTAAATGAAGATAAATATTATGTAGTTTTACAATTAGAAATAACCAATCGTTATCGGGAAGACCATGATTTTAATTATGTGAATTTAGAGTTAACAGTAAATAATGAATATATTTTACCTAATTTATCAATAGCTAATTATTTTACTGACTATGGAACTCCTTATGATGGAACCCCAATTAAAGGGAATACTTCTAATAATTACATTTTAGTTTATGAAATAGATAAATATTTAATAAACCAAGATTTTTTACTAACCGTTTTTTCTCATTATGATGCCAGTGTAGGAGGAATAGGAAGTATCAATAACCAAATTAGCTTATCCCCAACCATTATAAGTGATGAAGTAGTAACAAATAATGTGAATTTAGGAACAAGAATTGATTTATTTAATACAAATTTAGGCAATTCTGAAATAACGATTATAGATTATGAAATAACCAATTTATATCGATATACCTATATTTCTAATGCTGGACGAGAAAGTATCGGCTTTGCTAGTGCCTCTGATTATCGAAACACTCTTTTAGTAATAGGTTATGAATTAGTATTAGATGCAGAAATACCATACATGGATATCACCAGAACTTATCGTTCGGTATTTAATGATTATGCTAAAGTAGAATATACGTTAAATGCAGTAAAATACACTGCCAAAGTAACGATAGCCAATCCCAATTCTTATAGTGAAAAAGCCATAATGGAAATGCCAAAGGAAATTGCAAATGCCAGTGATATCGATTTAATAATAACGATAAGAAATATATCATATCGCATTAATTTACTATAATTTGACATTTTACTTGTATTTTGATATGATAGCAATACTTTAATTTTAGGGGGTGTAATCATGTTTGCAGATTTAATTAATCGAACATTAAAATGTTTTTCTAATAAAAAGAATACGGCAAATCATACAGACCTTTATGATGAATTAATCAAAGAAGCTAAAAAATATTTTAATGAAAAAGAAGTTCTTTTAATTAAAAAAGCTTATTTAGTAGCTAATGATTTACATCGAGGTCAAAAAAGAAACAGTGGGGAACCATACATTATTCATCCTCTTTATGTATCATATTATTTATTAACAGAATTAAAATTACATGATGCCAGCAGTATTGCTGCTTCTCTTTTGCATGATACAATAGAAGACTGTGGAATTAATTATGATTTTCTAGCTAGTCGTTTTAATGCTGATATAGCTAGTTTAGTTTTAGGCGTAACGAAAATGAAAGATTTAGATTTCACGAGCAAAGAGGAAAAAGAAGATTACAACAATTATTTATTATTAAAGCATATTTTAGAAGATTATCGTGTAATCTACATCAAATTAGCTGACCGTCTTCATAACATGCGAACTCTTGATTATAAAACCGAAGCCAAAAGACGCGAAAAAAGTGCCGAAACTCTAAGAATATTTGTCCCTTTAGCAACTCATGTTGGGGCAAGCTTAGCTCGGGATGAACTAGCCGATATCTCATTCAAGTATTTAAGTAACCGAAACTATCGGGAAATAAAAGGAATGAGTACAGATTATCAAATTAAGCATGTATCAGATATTGAAACAACGATAAATAAATTAAAAGAAATATTGATAAACTTGAAAATAACTCCTGAAATTAGACCTCGAATTATGTCTAATTTTGCCATATATCAAGGCTTAATAGAAAATCAAAAAATATCTCTTCTTCCCAATCTACTTTCTTATCAAATTATGGTAGAAAACATGGATGAATTAAATATTCTTGCTAAAAAAATTGCTGAAAATTTTGAAATGATGCCCGAATACACGAAAGACTTTATTACGCATCCTCGCAATAATGGCTATCAAGCCTTACACTTATCTATAAAAGGAAGAAAAGGAATCCCTTTTCAAATTCGTATTTTTACCAAAGAAATGTTTTTAGTTAATACTTATGGTTTTGCAGCTCTACTAGATATCTATCCTAATAAAAAGATAGAAGAAATTCAAAAAGAATTAATAAAAAATAGTGAATTCTTCCACGTCTTAGAAAAAAATTACAAATTATATAAAAAACCATTCGAATTAATCAATAAATCAGTAAGAGATTTACTAGCAGATAAAATTAATGT
>CALWAA010000104.1 GCA_944372725.1 uncultured Bacilli bacterium
ATCGCCGTATACGAGAACCGTACGTACGGTGGTGTGAGAGGGGCAAAATAATTATTTATTTTCCTCTACTCGATTTACTAAACACATATCTAAACATACTTTTCTATAATTTATTTTAAGTGATACAATAAATCTCAAGAAATGGTATATCCCAAAAAATCTTATTTGAAAGGAAGCAAGTAAATGGATTTAATAGAGAAAATAAATAAAGAAATAAAGGAAAATAAACACGAGATAGACACTGATTTAATTAGTGACACTTGGCATACGTTTAAAGAATTATATAATCATCGCAGTATTTTATATATTAAATTATGTAAAGAATTAAGCATGAAGAAAGATTTCTGGGTATTTAAAACGAAGAAACATGATGATGAAAGTATAATGGAAGGATATTTTATTTTAGGTGTGAAATTACCAGATAATAGTTACATTTCGTATCATATGAATATTGAAAATTGGACTTTATGTGATTTTGCTCAAGAAATTGAAAAATCTCCAATTAAAGGTAAGTACACTTCTAATGATGCTTTAACAAATTTACTTAAATTATAAATTGACAGAAAGCCATAACTTGTTATGGTTTTTTTGTTGTTAATTTGTTATAATAAATAATAGGGTAGTGTGATGACATGAAAAGAACATTAAATGCATTAGAATTAGAAAAAATAGACGCTTATTTTAGGGCAGCTAATTATTTAGCAGCAGGAGAACTTTATTTAAAAGGAAATCCTTTATTAAAAGAACCTTTAAAATTAGAACATATTAAAAAGAAACTAGTTGGCCATTGGGGTACAACGCCTGGTCAAAATTTTTGTTATGTTCATTTAAATCGAATTATTAAGAAAAATGATTTAAATATGATTTTTATCTCTGGTCCTGGTCATGGGGGTGGAGCTGCTTACACTAATGTATATCTAGAGGGTACTTATAGTGAAATTTATCCGGAGATTTCTTATGATGAAGAAGGTTTAACCAAATTAATGAAGAGATTTAGTTTTCCGGGAGGAACATCAAGTCATGTAGCTCCGGAAATGCCAGGAAGTATCAATGAAGGTGGGGAACTTGGATATAGTTTAGCTCATGCTTTTGGAGCTGTTTTAGATAATCCAACCCTTTGGGCTACTTGTGTAGTTGGTGATGGAGAAGCTGAAACCGGACCTCTGGCTACAAGTTGGCAATTAAATAAATTTTTAAATCCTATTACTGATGGTGTTGTGTTACCAATCTTACATTTAAATGGTTATAAAATTGCTAATCCGACGATTTTAGCTCGTATTAGTAAAGAAGAATTAACGATGTATTTTGAGGGAATGGGCTGGAAACCTTATTTTGTCGAATATAAAAATGAATCACAAATTCATGAAGATATGGCTAGTACTTTAGATACGATTGTTAGTGAAATTTTGGAAATTAAAAAGCAAGCGAAAGAACAAAATAATACAACACGACCGATGTGGCCAATGATTGTTTTAAAAACACCAAAGGGATGGACTGGACCTAAAGTTGTTGAGGAAAAAATAGTAGAAGGAACCTTTAGAGCTCATCAAGTTCCTGTGGCTGTCGATGAAGAACACGAGAGTAATTTAGAAATATTGAAGGAATGGTTAGAAAGTTATCGTCCGTGGGAATTATTTGATGAAAATGGAACTTTAAAAAAAGGCTTACAAGAGTTAATCCCTTCCAAAGAAAGAAGAATGGGTGCTAATGTCAATGCTAATGGTGGTTTAGTTTTAAAAGAATTAAATATTCCTGATTATCGCAATTACATGATAGATGTGAAAGTTCCTGGAAAAATAAAGATGAGTGATATGACAGTATTAGGTTCTTTTATTAGAGATATTATTAAATTAAATCCCAATAATTATCGTATTTTTGGACCTGATGAAGCTTTAAGTAATAGATTATCTCATGTTTTTGAAGTAACAAATCGTAAATGGAATGGAGAAACTATAAGAGGAGATGAATTTCTAAATACGGATGGAGCTGTTATTGATACGATTTTGTCAGAGCATGCTTGTGAAGGTATGTTAGAGGGCTATTTGCTTACCGGAAGACATGGATTTATTCATACATATGAGTCATTTAGTAGAATTATTGATTCCATGGTATCACAACATGCGAAATGGTTAAAGATTTGCAAAGAACTATCTTGGCGTTCGCCGATATCTAGTTTAAATATTTTATTAACTAGTCATGTATGGCAACAAGACCACAATGGCTACACGCATCAAGACCCAGGATTCTTAAATCACATTGTAACCAAAAAACCGGAGATTGTACGTATTTATTTGCCGATTGATACCAATACACTTTTATCAACCTTTGACCATATTAGTAGAACAAAAGATTATATCAATGTTGTTGTTGCTAGTAAGCATTTATCTCTTCAATGGTTAGATAAAAATGCTGCTATGGAACATTGCCGTAAAGGCGTTGGTATTTTAGATTTTGCTAGTAATGATAATGGTAATCCTGATATTGTTCTTGCAAGTGCCGGTGATACACCAAACTTAGAAATTTTAGCAGCTTCTGTTTTACTTCGCAAATATATTCCTAATATTAAAGTAAGAGTAGTAAATGTTATTGACTTAATGCGACTTGTTTCTCATGAAGAACATCCTCATGGCTTAACTGATTTAGAATATGATAAAATTTTTACTAAAGATAAACCAATTATTTTTGCTTTCCATGGTTATCCAAACTTAATTCATGAATTAACTTATAAAAGAGCAAATAGCAATTTACATGTTAGAGGCTATATGGAAGAAGGAGCCATTACAACATCATTTGATATGCGGGTATTAAATAAAATAGATAGATATAATTTAGTGAAACTAGCTATTAAACATTTAAAAACAAATACGATTGATGCGATTAAATTAAATGATTATTGTGATATTATGCTAGCTAAACATAAAAAGTATATTAAAGAAAATGGTGTTGATGTGAAAGAAGTAACGGATTTTGAATTTGATTTTAAAGGAGGGGAAGAGTATGAAATATGATTATATTATTATAGGTGCTGGAATAGGAGGATTAAGCGCTGGTCTAAATTTAGCTTTTAATCATAAAAAAGTGTTGATACTTGAAAAAAATAGTTTACCTGGAGGATTGGTTACCACTTTTAAAAGGGGTAGATTTGAATTTGATGCATCTTTATATGATTTAATGGATTATGGAAGTCTAGAACATGTTGGTTCTCTTCAAAGATTATTTAAAAAATATGATATTGAAATAGAAACTTTACCTATACCATATAACATAAAAATTAAAAGTATTGATGATAAATTTGAAGAAGTCATTAAAGGTGAAATTGATGATTGGGTTTTAAGATTAGAAGAGCTTTATAGTGGTTCTATGTCTACATTTAGAAGTTTACTTCCTGTTTTAAAAGAAATCCATGAAGCTTTAGGTGCTCTAAAAAGTGGGCGCAAAAATTTAGAAAAAGATTTTCCTAATTTTATAAAATATATCGATAAAAATGCTTATGATGCTTTAGTTGATTTAAATATCCCTAGTAATACAATTCATATTTTAGGTTATCTTTGGGTTGAAATTGGAAGTCCTTTAAATAAATTAAGTTTTATTGATTTTGCTGAATGTTTATATAAATATATTTTTAAAAGACCAGTAGCACTTCAAAATAAAAGCATTGATTTTACATTAAAATTAGCTAAGAGATTTGAAGAATTAGGCGGTAAAATTTATTATCGTTCTGAAGTTTTGGAAGTTCATTCTTCTCAAGAACAGCAAGAAGTTATTTTAAAAGATGGAACGAAATATCTTTGTAAAGAAGTAATTTTTAATGTATCAGAACGATATGCTTTTAAAAAT
>CALWAA010000105.1 GCA_944372725.1 uncultured Bacilli bacterium
AAAATTTTAAAAAAATACTAAAAACTATTGATTTTTATTAGCAAGTTTTCTAATAAATTATTTAAACCATATCTCTTTTATCAAAAGTTAATAATTTATATTCTTAAATCTTTTCATGCTAAACATTTAGATAAAACTTTATATATTACCTTCGACCATATGTTTAGTAAATCTAATTATACTGTTTTTATGTTTACTTTAAAAATTGGTACTTTTGGTGTTCCTATTTGGTTTAAATGTTTTAAAGATATTTCCAATAATGATGCTTTTAAATTAGATACTATAAATAAAGGTATTAAAGCTGTTTCTAATCTTTTTAAAAATGCAGATTTTAAATTAGTATTTTTAGCAGACAGATGGTTTGGTTCTTCTAAAATACTAGACATTATTGATAAACTTGGCCATATTTATGCCATTCGTATTAAAGGTAATATCATTGTTTATTTAAATGGTAAAAAAATAAAAGCCAAAAAATTAAAACATCGTAAATATCATTCTGTTATTCATGAAGATGTTTATATCACTGATGACAGGTTTAAAACTACCATTGTTTATTCTCCAACTAGTAATACTAAAGACCCTTGGATTATTGTTACTAATGGTGAGCCATCCAAAGCTTTAAAAAGTTATTCTTATCGCTTTGGTTCTATCGAGCATATGTTTAAAGCTCAAAAATCAAATGGTTTTAATTTAGAAAAAGTTTCTAATGCTAGTTTAGAATCTTTTACTACGATGTATACCATGGTTTGTACTTGTGTTTTATACTTAACTATTTTAGGAGCCGATTACTCCAAAAATACCCGATGTTACAAAGATATCCATTTAGAAACACATAAAACTTATAATATAGATGGTAAAAAAATAAAGAAAAGAGTAATGTCTTTATTTAATACTGGGTTAACTCTATTTAAACTTGCGTTTAATTCATCTACATATATTAGAATTCCTCTTTCTTTTCAACTTTATGATATATGAGTTCGGAAACTGAACTCTATCAATGAAAAAAACGAGAAAAATTTTTTTGCGTGTAGTAATTTTCTCATTTTTCATTTGTATTTCATAATTTACTAAATAAAGTTATAAATAAGTATAATTTTTCTAAGTTATTGGGCGTACTTTTTCTTTCATAAACCCGCATAAACACTGGGTTTATTCAAAACTGTCCATAGGTCAGCGCTTTGAAACTAATATTGTCATTTCTTCTTCCTATAATCATAAAGAGCCTTTATTTCTTTTAACCAATGGTGATGTCTTATGCTGTTAAAAATTATATGAAAAGATTTAGTATTGAATTGGCTTTTAAAAATCAAAAAACAAATAGTCATTTTCTTGAAGAAACTCAAATAAAAGATTTATATGCCTTTGGTAATTTATATGCTTGTCTTTGTTTTTCTCAATCTTTACTTACTATCCTTGGCATTAATTATAGTAGAAATTTGAATTGTTACAAAAAACTGATAAACTATCAACTTTTAACTTTGACATATTTATCAGTTTTTATATTAAGATTTATAACGTGTAATAAATACCATATTTTTGAATAAAAGAATGTTTCATTTTACTGGACGCACTTTTTGGTGTTAAAATACTTCTCTTTCATGCTTCAAACTCCTCCAAATCTAATATCGCCACTCACCCTACCGGATATCGCGCCGATTTATCATGTTACTTCATACATCCAGCATCATCTAAATAACTATTAACTTTTTATAAAAACTTTACATTTTATTTACATTACAAAATGACATATGGATTACTACTACTTCCATTACCTCCTGTGATTTGTACACTAGACTTCAGATTTACTACTGGGCGCACACCAATCGGGCCATTCACGGGGTCCCAGCCGAGGCCGCCTAGGTAGCCATTCGAAAGCACACTGAACACGTAAGCATAAGCGCCGGTAAAGCGATTCGGAGACATGGTCCAGTAGTTTTGGTTTGTATATAAATAATTACTTGAATTATTTGCATTCCATGCTAATCCTGCCATTACTACTTCATCCGCTGTGATTAATCCTACTGGTATTTTTAACAAATCACTACTATTACTACATTTAAAGCTTGGATTTACATTATTGCTATTTGATACTAATCTTCCAAATACTGCATAAGTATGGCTTCCGGTTGAACTCCAACTACCACTTTGTAAATTCCTATCACTACAGAATCCTGCGTTTGTATCGATATCATCTGCATAACTTGCTAGTTTACTATTATACCATGTTTCAAGCACTCCCATAATAGTACTATTCGTATTTTGTCCATGCTGTTGTCCGCTTGTATATTTTAATCCTACATACTCACTTCGATTATTATCATCATTAAAAGTGCTTGTTTGCAATTGGGTATTTGTTCCTGTGGTATTTGGACTGGTTCCTTGGTATATCATTCGAATACTTCCATTTCCATTAATTCTTATGATTCGCCAATAAAATCCTGCCCATTTTACCCAGTTATCTGTTGGATTTCCTGCAAAGTAATATACTTCTCCATCATTATCATACTGATTACTATTCGCAGATTTATAAATTACTCCTGTAGTGTTGCCTGTTACTGTAGTTGATGTTGTGAATGGGAATGTTCTTGTTTTTACTGTTGGATAATTTGCCAATATTTTATCACCAACTTTGTTGCTTTCCGTTTCTATTGCTTGACTAACTATATTAATGTTTCCTGCTTCATCTACTATTTGTACTGAAATATTATAACTTGTTCCTGCTTCTAAGTTATTAAATGTATAAGTATAACTACTATCACTTGTATCTACATCAACATAGTTGCTTCCATTATCACTACTAAATCGATATTGTGCTATTCCACTATGACTATCGCTTCCACTTACTGTTACACTAATACTATTTTCTGTTACACTTGTATTGGTGATACTAATACTAGGGTTAGTTCCATCTACTAAATATCCTTCACTACATCCCTCTCCTACTTGATTATATTCATCTGTTATTCTGACACATAACTTCTGAGGATTAGCATTACTATTTAATGCTGTTGTAAAAGAATTATCTGTAATGGATGCTGTCTCATTTGGTGTACATGTCTCATCTGTAGTGATGCAATAACTTACATCATAGTTCCCTGTTTGAGTTGTTATATTACTTGTGAGGCTTACACTTTTATACCATCCATTATTTCCGCTTGTGGTTGTTCCAACAAACATAACACTTGGACTTGAATATTTATTTCCTTCTTCTATAGTAATATTTCCCTTAATAGTACTTCCTATATCATCATTTTGATTATCATCTAAATTTGGATATTCAAATACTATATAATAATATACTTCTTTTCCCTCTGGTTCAGTGAGTATTATTTCATCACTCTTTAAAATTGTTTTTCCCTCACCTTTAGTAATTGTTCCACTATTAATTGGACTTCCTAAACTATCTATATTACTACCAGTACATTCTTCATAATAAATAATATTTATTCCTACTCTTTCTTCTTTTACACTACAATTATAACTAGCATCTATATTTTCTTCTGTTTTATATATAGTGTAGTTAATTGGTGTTTTAAATGTATTACTTCCATTAAATATTACATTAAATATAATAGGTTCATTTTCTCCTCTACCTGTTACTTTGATACTTGCTATAGCTTGATGTCCCGGATAAATATCGGTATTACTAAATGAGATATTTCCATCTGCTTGTACACCTTCTGATTCAATTGTTGCTGTTACCCCTGTTGCAACTCCACCACTACCTGTAACACTATTAGTGACGCTAAAATAAGCAAACGATACTCCTGCTGATAACAATAATA
>CALWAA010000106.1 GCA_944372725.1 uncultured Bacilli bacterium
AAAAATTTAAGCAAGGAAAATTGCAAGTAAGAAGGGAGTATGATATAATAAAATAGAATAGGATGATTAGGATGCTAGCAAGAAATGAATGTTTACAAATATTAAAAAGTTATAACATTAACTCCCAAAAATTTGAGCCAACTATTTATGAAGGAAAAAATGAAGTTGGTATTTGTATGGATATCAAAGACCCTTTATTTGGCTATCTAACCAGAATATTTACTTTCAATAACAAAGAAGAACTAGATAACTTTTTAGCATCATTTTTTTGGTATAAAAACAATCATCAAAAATACAACATCACACTTTCTCTAGATAACTATAAAACTAAAAATCCTAACATAATATACAAATATAAAAATCAAACCTTAACTTTAGATAATATGCTTCACATAGATAACTTTCTAAAAGAAGAAGAAAATGATTTAAAAGAAGAAAAGGAAAAAGAATTTTATTTAGAAAGTGTAAGAGAACTTACCAATTATTTAATTAGCTTCAAACAAATGAAAGAAAGTATAAAATCAGAAAAAAACAAATTAAAAACAGAAGAAAATGATTTAAAATTTGAACTCTTAAATGAACTAACAATTTATTATGGTAAAAATAATACTTTAAACAAAAAAGAAATAACTCTAGATTCTCCCACTAAAATAGATACCACTCTTTTATTAGAAAATATCAAAAATATTAAAACAAAATCTTTAAACGAAATAAAATCTTATTTAAATTCTTTAATAAATATCATCAAAGAAGAAGAATTAGATGAAAAAAATCTAATTAACATTTATTCTAACAGTGTATATAACTACAACATTGATATCTTAAAAAAACAAATAGATTTTGTAAAAAGCAAAATAAATGCAGAAAAAAACTTCAATTTAAAGGGAAGTAAACTACACAATATAGACGAAGAACTACGCTCTTTCTTAAAGACAAATATTGCCCCTGCCAAAATAGAAGTATTTTTAAGCGACAACAAAGAACAAATTAATAAAAAATTCCGTGATATAAATATTGATAATGCTTGTAAGATTATTACAGGAAAAGAAATTTTTATGGAACTTCCACAAGAAGATAATATAGCTACTATTAATAATGAAGAACTTTTATTAGAAGAATTTAATCAATTAGATAATAATAAAAAAATAAATTTAATTTTATATCAATCTATTTATAAACCAATATGTAACTACATTATTGACAATAATTATCCTAGCATAGAAGATATAAAAAATAAATTTGATTTCAATCATTACTACAATGAATTAGAAGAAATTGTTTTTAACGAAAATAACAATCATTATTTGACAAACTACTTTACCAATATCAATTTTAAAGATTTAAATAGTTATATAAACTCCATCATAAATATTTGTAAAGATTTAGAAAGTACGAACTTTCCTTTAAAAAGAGAAATTACCCTTTTTGCAATAATTCAAAACACTAAATACAAAAGCTTAACAAAGAATCCTAATCCAAACAGCAAATACTTAATAACAACCAAAAATAATTTAATATTTATACCATTTAAACTCATCATTGATTGGGACAATTTAGACATTACTTTAAATCATGAAAATAACTATTATACAAAAGATACGATTATAGAAGATATTGAAACAATTATTTTAAATAAATATCATAAGAAAAATAGTGAAAAAGATGGTATAATAATAACAACCGATTTATTACCTGATGCTACAATTACATTTAGTAAAAGTCATTTAGAAGGAGAAATTTATGGATAAAGAGAAATTTTTAAAAGAACTAAAATATCAATTAAGATATTTAAATAATAAGGCAAAAGAAGAAGAACTTAAAAACTATGAAAATTTACAAGATTACAATCTAAAACCCGAAGAAGAAGCTAACAAAATATATCAAAAAAGAGGTTTAAATATTAAAGTAACTAAAAAAACATCTTTCTTAGATGCTGTTTCCACTATAATTGAAATAATTAAAACTAAAAATAAAAAATCTGTTTTAGATATTGTCCTATTCTTTATATACATGTTTATTCTCATCATTTTAATTAAAATACCATTTATCTATGTTAGAGACATCATAAGTACTATATTTGGTGTATTAATAACCAACAATATTTTAGGCACCATTTGGAATTTAACCTTTGAACTGCTATATGCTCTAACTGCTATTTTAATATTTATCAAAATGATTAAAAACAAAGCTAAAGATTATGAAAATACAGGAATATAATCCTGTATTTTTTATGTAAACAAATAAAACATTTAGCTTTAATAACTAAAATAATGTTATAATATAATTATATAGGAGGTATCTATGAACAAAAAATTAAAAATATTTTTAATAAGCCTAATCATTATTATATTATTAAGTGTTATTATAATAACTACTTTAA
This sequence comes from uncultured Bacilli bacterium, assembly GCA_944372725.1. Classification (GTDB taxonomy): domain Bacteria; phylum Bacillota_I; class Bacilli_A; order RF39; family UBA660; genus Caccenecus. The sequence continues at coordinate 2,381 of CALWAA010000106.1, forward strand.
AACTATTAAAAAATAATCAAAATAACGAAGAAACATCTTCATATAGTGCTACAGCCGTCACTATCATGAAAGAACTAAATTTATATGATGAAATAAATAATAAAGCCTATTCAAAAACTATTGAAGTATTATTAGAAAATAATAATTTAGAACCACAATATTTAGATGAATATTATCAAATAAATTACACCAATATAACTAATTTTAGTACCATAATTAACAATTTATTAGCTAAAAATTATAACAGTGATGAAATAAATTATATAACTAAGAATATGATAGACGATATTAACATATTATTAAGTATGAATTATATAGATATATTAGCATTTAAAGATATTTCCAATTTTGATATCAACAACATCGATAGATATTTAAATTATCAGGAAGAAAACAAAGATTATGATTTAGCAACAGTCGTTACTTATGTGAATATTGGTCTAGATAAGGAAGGATACTCAGAATACACAGAATATACAGAAGAAGAAGCCCAAAACGATTTAACTATTTTAGTCAATAAATATCACAAATTACCAGACGATTATGAACCAAATGATTTAGTTGCTCTTTCTTATAATAGCAATTACTATTTGAGAAAGGAAGCAGCTGATGCCTTCGAGCGTCTTACTAACGCCGGAGTACTAGAAGGAGTAATCTTCTATCCTTTCAGTCCATATCGTTCCTATAAAACCCAAGAAGTATTATATAATAGATATGTTGCCAGAGATGGGGTAAAGGCGGCTGATACCTATTCAGCTAGACCAGGATTTAGTGAACATCAATTAGGTTTAGCAGTCGATGTAAGAAGTAGTAATTTACCAGATAATCTAACCCCAGAACATTATGAATGGATGCTTAATAACTCCTACAAATATGGTTTTATTGTAAGATATCCCAAAGGATGTCAACACATAACACAATTTATAGAAGAACCATGGCACTTAAGATACCTAGGAGTAGAGCTAGCTACCAAAGTTCATGATTCCGGCCTAACATATGATGAATATTATGATTTATATATAAAAGAAACTCAAGATTAAAACTCTTGAGTTATTTTATATAAAAAACATATAAAGGAAACATATAAATATTTATGTGAAACTAGAAATACTCATTTCACATAATTACGTGAAATCAAAGCGTCTTGTTTCACATAAATATGTGAAACTAGCTTGTTTATTTCAATCGAGTAGAGAAAACTTTTTACTAAAATAGTAAATACTTTTCCCTCTCACACCACCGTACGTACCGTTCGGTAT
>CALWAA010000107.1 GCA_944372725.1 uncultured Bacilli bacterium
CCTCAGGGCGAGTATACTAAATATCAAACAGAAAGTCAAAACTCCAAAAGCTATGATTTCACCTACCAAATTAACAAATTCATCTATCAATTTATCAATTTGATAAATGAATTTATCATTTTCAATCACCAAATTAAATAAAAAGTAAAATTTAACTTTTTTAATATTTTTTCAAAAAACACTACTCATGTTTAAATAAAACTTTTTCAGCCTCACCTATTAATTGCTCTTTATTAGGAATATAGTACGTATAAGTTGAAGCAAAAATATTATTAGATAAACCTCCTAAAGCATATTCCATAGCCACTTCTTTTTTACTTCTACAAAGAATAATTCCGATTGGTTTATTATCATACTCATCATTTATTTCGGCATTATAGTAATTTAAATACATATTCATTTGTCCTGCATATTCTGGTTTCATAGGACCATTTTTCAAATCGATTAAAACATAACATTTTAATATTTTATTATAGAAAACCATATCTACATAATAATGAGTATTTCCCAAAGTAACTCTTTGTTGTGTTCCCACAAACATAAAACCTTTCCCTAATTCAAGTAAAAATTCTTCTATATGATGAACTAATTTTTTCTCTAAATTTCTCTCCAAAATAGATTTTGGCTCTTTAATACCTAAAAATTCAAAAACATATGGTTCTTTCAAAATATCATCAGGTTTAGCTAAGGTTTGCCCAACTTTTGATAATTCATATACCTTTTCTTTATTTTTTTCTCCATCCGACAATAACAATCTTTCAAATAATGAAGTTTCTAATTGCCTTTTTAACTCTCTAACACTCCAATTTGAATTAATACATTCTTTTTCATAAAATTTCCTTTCATCATCATCTTCAATACTTAATAGTTCACAATAATGTGACCAGCTCAATTTAACAGACAGTGTCTGTTTTTTTGGATATTTAAGATAAAATCTACGCATGTATTGAAGATTTGATACTGAAAAACCAGAACCAAAAGTTTTTCTTAATTCTTTTGAAAGCTCCTTTAAAACTTGTTTACCATATTCAGCTTTAATATTTCCATTTTGCTCATTTTCCACAATAATCCTACCAACATTCCAATATGCAAGTAACATAGTATTATTGACTTCATAAGCAATTTTATTTCTACTATTAATAATTACATCTTTAATTTCTTCAATCATTTGCATATTGTTTTTTTCTAACATAATTTGTTGCATATCCCCACCTCAGGGCGAGTATACTAAATATCAAATACAAAGTCAAAATTCCAAAAGCTATGATTTCACTTATCAAATTAACAAATTCATCTATCAATTTATCGATTTGATAAACAAATTAATCATTTTCTATTATCAAATTAAGCAAAAAGTAAAATTTAACTTTTTTTAGATAAATTTAACTTCTGAAAGCACATTTCCTTTAAAGGATTATCATTTTCTTCCAACAGCTGATAATTAACAGAAAAGCGTCTTCGATAAACATCACGCTCTGGTTCTGTAAATAACATTTCGAGTAGTATTTCTAGCTTTTCTTCATGAGTAATATTGGTTTTAAGGCTTTCTTTTAATTTCCATATTCTCATCATATCTAAATCAGCAGTCTTCCTTTGATAAATACCACTTAATTTTTTACTAATCATCATAAGTCTACCTAAAAACTTAATATTTTGCATCCATACAGGAAAAGATATCGTACCATTAGGAACTCGAAATTCAATTGTATTTAAATCCATTTTTACATGGCTTAAATTAAGCCCATTATGCTTATCATTTTGCCACAAATGAAGATCAGAGGCAAATCCATCATCATCTTTTGAAAAGCTCTCAAAAACCATTTCTTTTTGCTCTCTAATGCTTTCTATAAATGGAGAGGCAAAACCAGTTACATCACTCCTTGGTAAACTGATACATCATTTAAAATAATATAAAGAATTTCTTCCACACTAGTAGCTACTATTATAAAACTGATTTTAAAATTAAGCAAACAAGAAAAATTAATTCAATTCTTGAGTTATTTGTATAAAAAAATCTTTATCCCACAAATCTAAGGAATTAACGTCTTTAATAAATGGTAAAACATCTTCCTTCGCTTCTTTATAATCTATTTTCTCAAATTTTTGTATCAATAATTCTTTTAAGGCCTGAATATCAAAAGAACTATTAGCATGAATGTAATTAGAAGCAATTAATTTATTCTTAATTAATTCTATATTAACAGTAGTATGATTAGCTAAAAAGAAAACATAGTCATACAAATCTCTCCCCTTTACTCTACTACCCCAATTACGGCATAATATAGCATGTATTTTACTAGCAAATAAAGAAGACATATCATAAAGTTTTATTTGATGAGGACTAGGAAGTAGTTTATATTTATATTCATAAGTAGCTCCTTTAGGTGGATTAATATCTACTTCAAACTTTATCTTAATTTTTTTAAGTATTTGACTATATTTGTGATTTTCTTCATTTGGAAAAAATTTTAAAATAAGCTCATGAGTATCTCCACTTACAAAAGCTGTAGTAATATTAGAATCAAAATTCTTTATTTTTGTGCTTACTTCTAAATTTAAGCCATAAGCTTCCAATTCATGCTCAATATAAGAAAAATAAGAACTTAATTGAAAGTTTTGATTATCGAGAGTTAAAGCAAAATCAAGATCTTCAGAAAAACGTGCTAAATTATAAAATATTCTAAGCGCTGTACCACCATAAAAAGCCGCTACATCAAAGAAGTGTCCTCTTGATAACCCTGTTAAAATAATTTCCTGAATAATCTCTTTTAAAGCATTAATTTCATCATTTGTATTATTAATTTCATATTTAAATAACATTTGTTCTATAACGTTATTCACTATTTTTTCCTCCTCATATATTTAGCAAGCAATTGAATATTTGTAGAATGATATAATATACTTAAACATTCTATCTTTTCTACATCTAAAGCATCAAACTCATCTTTATCAATCCTTAAATCTATAAATAGCATATCCTCTAATTTTTTATAATTCTTTAAAGGCTTTAATGTATAAAGCTTATCACATAAAGCTTTTTCTTTAGAAGCTATTTGATACATATAACCATTTTCTTCTTTTAATATAATCTCTTCTGGATAAGCAAGTGCTGGAACATCCCGGTAAGTAAAGATACCAAACGAAGTATTAAATTTTTTCTTTTTTTTCTTACCATAAGTAGCACATGTTATAACATGAACACGCTCAGGTATTAAACCATAGTAAGATAAAGCATATTCAAAAGAAATATAAGATGGACCATAAATACTACCAGCAAGTAAATAACCAGGCGTATTTATGTCAGTTTCATATAAACCATTTACAATTTTATGAAGCTTTCCATCTCTAATATCCCGACTAATTTTATTATTCTTATTAGCATAATCACTTAATCTAGCCTTAACAATATCAGTAGTAATTATCATATTTTCACCTCTAAATACCATTATATAGTATTTTATGGTGAAAATCAATTATTTTTAATCAAAAATAAATTCAAAAACTATATTGATTTTTACTCAATTATATTGTATATTAGAAATATAACATAGAATATCCTAACAGGAATTATTTTTTTAAAGCAAAATGAGCCTATTTGTGT
>CALWAA010000108.1 GCA_944372725.1 uncultured Bacilli bacterium
GAGCATTAGCATTTATGGAGAGATTTGTAAATGATGAAGAAGTAAGAGGAATTTATGATAAAATAAATGATGTAGAGCGAGATGCCAAAGAAAGAGGAATGGCCGAAGGCTTAATCCAAGGAAAGGCAGCTGGAATTATAGAAACTGCTAAAAATATGCTCGCGGATAATCTAGACATAGATACAATAATCAAGTACACTGGGTTAACTAAAAAGGAAATAGAAGCGCTGAAATAAGTACTTCTTTTTTTCTATAAAAAAAGAATAACTCATATGAATTATTCTTATCTATTACCTCTAAAACGGTCTTTAGGGTCTAGTATTTTTTTACGAAGACGAATATCTGTAGGCGTAACTTCCACTAATTCATCATCTTCAATAAATTCTAAAGCTTCTTCCAAAGTAAATTTCTTTGGTTTTGTTAAGTTAATTGCTTCATCGCTACCACTAGCTCTTGTATTTGTAAGATTTTTATTTTTACAAGGATTAACGTCCAAATCATTATCACGATTATGAATACCAATAATCATACCAACATAAACTTCGGTAGCAGGCTCAATAATAAGAGTACCTCTATCTTCAAGATTCCATAAAGAGTAACCCAAAGCTTTTCCATTTTCCATCGAAACAAGTACACCATTTTTTCTTCTCGCAATCGCACCTACATAAGGTTTATACTCAGAAAAACTTCGAACCATAACTCCTTCGCCTTTGGTATTAGTAATAAAACTACTTCGATATCCAATTAAACCTCTAGTTGGAGCACTAAACTCTAAATGAACATAGTTGTTTTCTTCATTATTAGTGATAACTTCTAGAGTAGCTTTTCTCTCTTGTAAGTCATTTATTACTGTACCAGAATAATCACTTGGCACATTAACAATAACTTTTTCAAAAGGTTCAAACTTTTTTCCATCTCTTTCTTCAAACAACACTTCTGGTTTTGAAACCGAAAGTTCATAACCTTCTCTACGCATATTTTCAAGGAGAATAGATAAATGAAGTTCACCACGGCCACTTACTTTAAAGCCATCAGCACCCTCTAATTCTTCAACAACAAGTCCTACATTAGTCTGTAATTCTTTTTCTAGTCTTTCTCTAATATGTCTAGAAGTTAAGAATTTACCACTTCTACCTGCAAAAGGAGAAGAATTAACCAAGAAATTCATAGATAGAGTAGGCTTTTCAATATGAATAGGAGGAAGAGGGTCGATTACACCTTTCTCGCAAATAGTATCGCCAATAGAAATATCAGAAGAGCCCGCAATCGTAACAATATCACCAAAATAAGCAACTTGTTTTTCTACTCTCTTAATACCTTCATTAACAAATAGTTTGCTAATTCTAAATTCTTCTTCTTTCCCATCATTTTTAATTAAAGTAACAACTTCTCCACTTTTAACTTTACCTTTATTAACCCGTCCTACACCAAGTCGACCAATATAATCATCATAATCAAGATTAGAGATTTGTAGTTGCAAAGAATCATTCTCACTTCCCTTAAATGGTTCCACTTGCTTCAAAATGGTTTCTAAAAGAGGCTCTATACTATTACTATCATCGTCTAAGGAAAGTTTTGCAATCCCATTCTTAGCAATTCCATAAACAATAGGAAAATCTAATTGTTCATCAGTAGCACCAAGTTCCATAAATAGATTAAAAGTCATATCAACTACTTCTAAAGGTCTCGCATCTTTCTTATCGATTTTATTAATAAATAAAATAGGCTTTAAATTTTGTTCTAAGGCTTTACTTAAAACAAAACGAGTTTGAGGCATAGGACCTTCGGCTGAATCAACCAGTAATACCACAGTATCAACTGTTCTCATAATTCTTTCCACTTCACTTGAGAAATCAGCATGACCAGGAGTATCAACAATATTAATCTTATAATCTTTATAACGAATTGCACAATTCTTAGAATAAATAGTAATACCTCTTTCTTTTTCAAGGTCATTAGAATCCATTACTCGCTCTTCCACTACTTCATGAGAATCAAAAACTCCATTTTGTTCTAGTAGAGCATCTACAAGGGTACTTTTACCAGCATCAACGTGGGCAACCACAGCAATATTTATGATTTTTTCCATAATATCGCTCCTTTCATTTCACAAAACTAGTATAGTTTACCACAATATCTAAATTTTAACAAGTGTTTGTATATGCTATTTTAAAGTTAATTCATTTCCTTTTGCTCTAAAAATGATATTATCAATAATATTAGTAGCAACACTGTAATTGGGATTTTTATAAAAAGTACTATTGCAAATTCTAGTCTTAATATCTTCTATATATTCTTTATTACCACATAAATCGCAAAAAGATTTAATGAAAAGAGCCCGAGTAATCATATCAGTATATATTTGATTGGTAATATTTCCATCCCTATAATTAAAACTATCTACACTTTCTGCGGCAACTAAGTAAAGACTGGTAAATGATTGTTCATTAATCCATTCTTGTTTTAGGATAGGTGGCTTTAAAGCATCAATGGACCCGTTTTGTAAATAATAATCTTCTATTTCTGGTTGAATAGCAATTAGTAAATATTTTTTAAACATAAGGTCAATGAAAGCTTCACTAAAAGGAATTTCTTTTAACGTTTGATTAAATACTATAGTGTAATAACTGATAAAAAATTTAATTTCATCATCTAAGTAAGTTGTCTCTTTTATCGCTGACATTGAATCAATATCTTCTATATCATCAAAAAAATTATTTTCTTCTTCCTCATCTATTTTTTCATAATCTTCCTCTTCTTCATTAATAGAATAAAATAATCTTTCATATCCTAAAGATTTAAATTGATTTTGGTCATGAGAAAACAAAATAATATACCAAGCTGAATTAATAAAATCACTATCTCCATCTAATAAATATAAATCATTTAAATACGCCAAAACAACTTTAATTTTAAAAATATCATAATGAGAAAACTCTGCATAAATTTCCTGATATTTTTCTTTTAGCACTTTTATTAAAGAAAGCAAATGAAGATTTATCTTTCCGTTTTTAGCTTCCTGATAAGCTAAAAGTTGATAATCTTTCATGATAGTAAAACAAGTATTTAAAATTGTTTGATAGTCTTCTATTGGTGGCGTAATTCCCAAATTTTTATAAAGGCCAATATTATAAACAAATTCTGGAACACATTGGTCTAATTCCATATTTTCATCTTCAAGAGCTAATAAAACTTGGTCTTCTAAAAGCTCTAAAGAATCATCATCTAAAAAAGTCATATCTTTTTCATCAATAGTAATAAACCCTTCACATATGGACTCGAGCCTCTCTAATTCTTCATCAAATACATAATCTAAAGGAATACCTAAATTATTACCTAAAATTTCTTCAAAAGTATAAAACGCATCTTCTAAAAGACTTAATTCTAAAACATCATTTCCCGAAGTATTAACATATAACTTAATAATTTCTAAAAGTATAATTTCACTATGAACCATAACCTACACCTAATCCCTATAAGCCTCTATTATAAAGACAAACTTTCAATAAATCAACTAAAAATATAAAAGT
>CALWAA010000109.1 GCA_944372725.1 uncultured Bacilli bacterium
TATTTAAAAAAGGCTTGTCTAGTTATTTTGGTATGTCTTGAACTAATAAAAACATATTCACTAGATTTTGTTCCCAGTAACTCTCCCCTACCAAATTTTAAATATTCTTCTAAAGCATTTATAGCTACATCATTAATTGGCACTAACCGTTCTTTGCTACCTTTTCCAAATACTTTTACTAAACTATCTTCTAAAAATAAATTACTCATAGTTAAATTACATAGTTCACTAATACGCATGCCAGTTGCATAAAGTACTTCTAGCATCGCTTTATTACGTAAGTCATAAGCAGTACTAGCTCGGATATCTAAAAGATTATCCACTTCTTCAATAGTTAAGTATTCTGGTAATTTTTTTTCTATTTTAGGCATTTTAATGCCATCACAAGGATTAGATTTTATTATGCTATTGCTAGTTAAGTATTTATAAAAATTATGAATAGTCGTTAAATATCTAGCTTTGGTTTTACTGGCTTTATCACTTTTACGTAAATATTCTTGGATGTCTTCTTTATTTAAATTTTTAATGTTTTTTTGGGGATAATGTTTTGCTAATAAATAAAGGTCGGTTGCATAAGAATCTCTGGTATTTTTGCTAGTGTTATATTCAGCATTTAAATATTCATTTATATATTTATTAAGTTCCGGATTATATTTAAATATTTCTTCTAATTCGTCTTTTTTCATACTACCACCTTAATTAATTATATCACAAATTTTTAGGGATTGACATACGTACAATTGTATTATATACTATTATTGATTAAAAAATGGTATAATTAATTTATAGGTGGATGATTATGATTAAAGAATTAGATGAAACTTATTATGAAGAACTATATTCTTTAGAACAAGAAATTTTTTCTTATCATCAAAAGATGTGTCCTGATGATTTTAAAGAAATTCCCTTTTCTAAAGATATTTACTATAATTTAATTCAACATAATCATTATTTTATCTATGGATATTTTTTAGAAAAAAAGCTTGTTGGTGCAATTTATGTTAATAGAAGAGAAAATATTTATTATATAGATGATATTGTAGTAAGTGCTTCTTATCAAAATAAGGGTATTGGTACTCTTTTAATTAAGTATACTGAACAAAAAGCTTTTAAAGATGATATAAATAGAATTGAACTGGATGTATGGAGTTTTAATAAAAAAGCAATTCAGTTTTATGAAAAAAATGGTTTTACACCAAAGACAATTCGCTATGAAAAAATAATAAAAAAAGAGGGATAAAAATGGAATTATTAGCAAATAAACTGCGACCTAAATCTTTAAATGAAGTAATTGGCCAAAAACATTTAATTGGAGAAGACAAAGTTTTAACCAATTTGGTTAAAAACGGTAAAATATTTTCAATGATATTTTATGGTAAACCTGGTATTGGGAAAACGAGCATTGCAAATGCCTTAATAAATGAACTACATATTCGCTCTAAGTTTTTAAATGCTACAACAAATAATAAAGCAGATTTTGATATTGCAATTGAAGAAGCAAAAATGTATGGGGAAATGATTTTGGTTATTGATGAAATACATAGAATGAATAAAGATAAACAAGATATTTTACTTCCTCATATTGAGTCCGGCCTAATTATTTTAATTGGTCTTACTACTTCTAATCCTTATCATAAAATTAATCCTGCAATTAGAAGTAGATGTCAAATTTTTGAATTAAAAGAACTTAGTACAGATGATATTGTAGAGGGACTAAAACGGGCCAAAGAATATTTACCAGAACTTAATATTGATGAAGATACTCTAAAATATATTGCTATGTTATCATCAGGAGATTTTAGGTCAGCACTTAATACTTTAGAAGTTACTTATTATGCGACGAAAAATCATAATATTACAATTGAAGATGTAAAAAAAATCAATAATAAACCAGTATTTTTTCATGATAAAGATGAAGATGGACATTATCAAGTCTTAAGTGCTTTTCAAAAATCCATTCGTGGTAGTGATGTGGATGCGGCTTTGCATTATTTAGCTAGACTTATTGTTGCCGGTGATTTAGATAGTATTTATAGACGAATGAGTGTCATTGCTTATGAAGATATTGGCCTTGCTAATCCTGCGATGGGTCCTAAAGTAATGGCCGCGATTCATGCCTCAGAATTAGTAGGACTTCCCGAAGCAAGAATTCCTTTGGGACAGGTCGTTACAGAACTTGCTCTATCCCCTAAAAGCAATAGTGCTTTGCTGGGTATAGATGCAGCGATTAATGATATTAATAAAGGCCTTTCAGGTAGTATTCCCAAACATATTATTGAGGGTTCACCAGATTATGTTTATCCTCATAATTTTAAAAACGATTATATATATCAAGAATATATGCCGGATAAATTAAAAGGTAAAAAATATTATCAAAAAAAGGATAATAAATATGAAGTTAATTTAAATAAATTATATGATGAAATGAGGAGTGGAAAATGAAAATAAGTGTAATTGGAACAGGAATTTATGGAATTGCTTTAAGTCTTGATATGGCAAGTAATGGACATCAAGTTATTATGTGGACAGAAAATGAAGAACTTGCAAAACATTTTCAAGAAAAACACGATTTAAAGTCTATTACAGATGCGATTATTCCAGATGCAATAAAAGTTACTAGTGATTTAAAAGAAGCTTTAGAAAACGTTGATTTTATTGTTTTAGCAACATCTGCTAAATATGTAAGAACAACTTGTAATAACATGAAGAAGTATTTTAATACTTTAACACCTGTTTGTATTGCTTCCAAAGGAATTGAAAATGATACTTATTCTTTTTTATCTGATGTTGTTAGAAGTGAATTAAAAGCCAAACATATTGCCGTTATTTCTGGTCCTACTTTTGCTATTGATTTAATTAATAATGAACCCGTTGGCTTATCAGTTGCAGTTACAAGTAATAAAGCTTATAAATATACAAATTTAGCTTTTGCAAATGAACGAGTTAAGTTAAGAGAAAATAGAGATTTAGATGGTACGCAACTTTGTGGTAGCATAAAAAACGTGATTGCTATTGCTGCCGGAATATTAGATGGTCTTGGTTTTAGTGAATCAACAAGAGCTTTCTTAATTACTGAATCAATGCATGATATTAAAGAGCTACTTGAAAAGATGGAATGTAATCCTAAAACAATTATGTCTTTTGCCGGAATTGGTGATTTAATGCTTACAGCAGGTAGTCCTAAAAGTAGAAATTATCGTTACGGAAAACTACTAGGAGAAAGAAAAATCAAAGAAGAGATTGATGATTATTTAAAACATAATACAACTGAGGGCTATTATACCCTACTCTCTATTAAAGGATTAACTAAAAATAGAAAGATTAAAATGCCAATTATTAATATTATTTATGATATTGCAATTAATCAAAAAGACCCAGAAATATTAATAGATTTTCTTATTACGAAAGCATAACTTCATAGTTATGTTTTTTGGTACTATAAAAGTGTAATATTAATTACAGAAATGTGATTGATTATTACACTTCTTTTTATTATGATTGAA
>CALWAA010000110.1 GCA_944372725.1 uncultured Bacilli bacterium
TTCTCTAACACTTCGTTGATACCTACGTGTGTAAGGGACTTTCACCCTCTAGTTATATGCCATGCACGGCACACAATTAAAAGACGGCTAAAATAAGTCGTCTTATTCTTTATTTCCAAGTGATTTAAACATCTTTCTCCATAATTTACTTGATGAATAATTTAAAATTCCCACTTTATAAATTCTAAGTCCATATTTATATAAGAAGTAAGTTACAATGACCGTTATTAAAGTCGATAATGCAAGTGATAATAAGCTTATCTCTCCAATTAAATATAAAGTTGGTGCCACCATTACCGATAATAAAGGAATAAAGCTTAAAATATGAATAAATATGGAACCATCAAACATGACAGACATTAAAGCTACATAATAACCTACCAACATAATTATCATAAGTGGTGTTTGCAGTTGTTGGAAATCTTCAATATTAGTAGTCATACTAGCCAGAATTGCTGCTGTAATTGCATAAGCAATAAAACTGGCAATAAACAGGATAATTAAAACAATACTTCCCTTTGCAAGTAGACTAAATATACCAGCATCACTTAACATCGTTATAATCTCATTAAACATTCCTGTTCCTGCTGATGCGGTACTAGTACTAGCCAGTATATTTCTAAGTAACATCGCTATTCCAGAATAAATTAATAATAATATGCCTTGAATTAAAACATATGATATAGCAGCAATGACTTTAGATAAGAAATGTGTTTTTGCTGGTACACTTGATATAATAATTTCCATTCCCCTACTTGTCTTTTCATCATTTATTTCAGCCCCTAACATTTGAACCATTGTTACAATTAATATAAAGAAAGGAATGATTAAAATGGTTGTTACAATAGAACCTACATTCTGTTTTGTTTCATTGCTTTGGGCATCTTCATTTAATACCGTTTCGGTTATTTCTACTGGACTAGATAAAGCTGTTATTTCTTCTGGAGTAAGTCCACTCGTACTTAATACTAGTTCACTTTTTACAGCATTCATTGCATTGACAATCATTTCATAAGTTGTCCTTGAAATAGTATCAAATGATACTATTTCTCCACTTAAATATCCCGTATTAGATGGATTTAAAACAACAACTACCTCATCATCAATAGCATCTTTATCTTCCAAAATATTATTATCTAAAATAATTTCATATTCGCTGGTTTCCATTTGGGTAGCTAAAGTATTAAAATAAGTAGAGAAAGTAGTAAAGCTTCCTACATTATCTACAACATAGATGTTTTCTTTTTCTTCAAAATCTCCACCAAATAGATTGATTAAATAATCCATATTTACTAAAAAGACAATTAATACTAATAGTAAAACATTAACTATTTTAAACCATTTGGTATCTATTTTTTTCTTTAAACTATATTTTACTAAATATTTAAATTTATTTTTCATAAGCTTCACCCACCAAACTTACAAATATTTCATTTAATGATGCATCTTCTACTAAAAATTTAGTTATATTTTTACCTTTTTTAACAATTTTAAATACATCATCGATAAATTCATCACTTTCTATTTTAACAATGATATCTAATGATTCATCATTTACTTCAATGACACCCTTACACTTTTTTAGTTCTTCTAAATTAACATCACCATTAATACGAATTACTTTTTTGCGATAATTCTTTTTAATTTCCTTTAAAGAACCACTCAAAACCGTTCTTCCTTTTAATAAAATAACTAGTTTCTCACAAAATAATTCCACATGTTCCATTCGATGAGATGAAAAAATAATCATTTTCCCCTTTTCTTTAAATTCTCTTATGACACTCATAAATAACTCTACATTGATAGGGTCAAGTCCCGTAAAGGGTTCATCTAAAACAAGTAAGTCTGGCTCATGAATAATGGCCGTAATAAACTGAATTTTTTGCTGATTACCTTTAGATAATTCTTTTATTTTGCGTTCTTTATATTCTGTGATACCAAAACGGTCTAACCAATAATCTAATTTTGTTAGAATATCTGGTTCTTTCATTCCCTTTAAAGTCGCATAATAAATTACTTGTTCTTTTACCGTAAGTTTGGTAAGTAAACTTCTCTCTTCTGTTAAAAAACCAATTTTTTCACTTACATCATAACCCACTGGCTTTCCATTTAAAGTAATTTTTCCTTTGGTTGGCTCTAATAAGCTCATAATCATACGGAATGTTGTTGTTTTACCGGCACCATTGACGCCTAATAAACCAAATATTTCACCATCATTAATAGTAAATGATAAATCATCAACTGCTAAGACATCACCATAATATTTTGTTACATTTTCTACTTTTAACATAATCCATCCTCACCATCATTTCTATTTTACTATATTTTTTAATCTACTGCATCATTTTTTACAGTATGATGTAAAGCTAGAAGGTAATTTAGCTATAAATTCATGATATTTACCATCTATTTTTATTCCTAATTGATAAGCATGAAGTCCTAATCTCTTAATTGGATTTGTCTTACTTCCATATTTTTTATCACCAATAATAGGATGACCAAGAGATGCAAAAGCAACACGAATTTGATTTTTCTTCCCGGTTTTGATAATAACTTTCACTACTGTGTTTTTACTTGTTCTATTTATTACTTCAAAGTGCGTTTCCGCATACTCGCCCTTTTTATTTTTCAAAGCATAAACTTTATGCGTACAATCTTCTAATAAATACTGTTTTATTATGCCTTTTTCTTCTTTTAAATTTCCTTCTAATATGGCAATATATTCTCGGTTAGCTAAATCATTCCAATTATTTTGAAGTTGTCTTTTGATTTCTTCTGTTTTAGCAAATAATACTACTCCTGATGTATCTTTATCTAACCTATGAACGATAAAGATTTTATTTGATTTGTGTTTTTTCTTTACATAATCTCTTGCCATTTCATAAAGAGTTAAAGCATTTGTGTTATCACTAATAGTTAACATTTTACTTGGCTTATTTACCACTAAAATATTTTTATCTTCATAAATAATATCTAATTTTTTCATATACAACCTCTTTGTATTCAACATTATATCATAGCTTCAATACTTTTAAAAAGCTTCTTCTATTATCTTTATTTTTTCATTTAGAAACTCTATTTTTAAGTCTTAGCTAGTGTATCTATAAATGGTGCCTCACTTATATTGTTTTCAAGTTAAGAAATTCATAATTAATTGAACCATTATTTCTTTTTCTTTTGGATTTGATTCGGCAATTAAAAGGGTTAGAGATGCTAAAGTATTGTTATCAATAATAGGCTTTCCATTTACATATAAAATATCATAAAACTGTAGGAAGTAAATAAAAAGAGTCGCTGCAATTCTCTTGTTGCCATCAACAAACACATGATTTTTTACACAAGTATACAAAAAGTTAGCTGCTTTTTCTTCAATACTTTCATAAACATCTACACCATCAAACGTTTGATAAATATTACCAATAATGCTTTCTAGTCCCTTATCTTTTTCT
>CALWAA010000111.1 GCA_944372725.1 uncultured Bacilli bacterium
TCTAATATTTCTTTTTCTATCTCTTCCTCCTGCTTTTTATATAAAAGTGTAATTACTTTTAAATATTCTTCGTAGGAAAATCCTAAAATTAAAGCTTGCTTTATTCCTAGTGTATAATATTCGGTTAGAGGATTCATATCAATTAAATCTATATCTTCAAAATTATTTCCAATTAAATTTAAATATTGATCTCCACTACTACAAATACTTAGGGTGCTTTTACCATTTATCCCTTCTAAATAAGCTTTGATATTTTCATTCGTAAAAGCATATACTGCTAGATTATTTCTACTTCTATCATTGGTTTGTAAAGCGTTTAAAATAACTTTTTTTACTTCTTCTAACATGAGAAAAAGTGTTTAAAACACTTTTTAATATTTTTGGGTAAAGATATTTAAACGCTTTAACATTCTTGTTTTTCCAAGTAACTTCATAATATCATAAAGATTTGGTGTCATACTAGAAGTAGTTAAAACCACCCGCATAGCAGTTGTAAAATCAGCAACATTGCCTTTGAAATGGTCGGGATTTTCTTTGTATTCTTTCATATTTGATGCATATCCCATTTTATCACACAATTCTTTAATTTTATTAAACCAAACTTCCTCTGTATCACTCTCATTGTAATAATTATTTAAATAATCATCCATAATTGCTTTAATTTCTTCTTTATCGGTAATTTTTGCAAAATCATATTTTAGCTCTTTATCCCATTCTTCATCATAAATATACCACGTCTTAGGGAAAATACTAATATAATTTTCATAATCTTTTCTCGGTTTTTTGGTCTCTCTTTCAATATTTAAGAACGTAATCGTATCTTCTTTATATTTGCTGATTAATTCATATACATGTTCATTATATTTTTTCGCCCAAACTAAGTATTCTTCGTAAAGTTTAATAGCACTCATCTTGGAAATATAATTTTTAGAAATATTATCTAGTTTATCTAAGTCAAATAAAGCTCCACTTGAACTCATTTTCTTAGGACTAAATGGGAATTCATAGAATGGTTTATCTGGATTATTAGTCCTCCACTCTTCAAAGTTGGAATTAGCAATCGTAAGTACTGCATCCAAAACAGCAAGAGTAGGATAACCTTTCTCTTCATAATAAAACATTAAAGCTTCTGGGTCTTTTCTTTTTGATATCTTTCTAATAGTATCCCCATCTTTTTTTAAAATTAAAGATGTATGAATATATTTAGGCATCTTATAACCAAAAGTCTTAAATAAATCATAATGAAGAGGCACACTACTCATCCATTCTTCACCACGAACTACGTGAGTAGTACGCATTAAATGGTCATCCACCACATGAGCAAAATGATAAGTTGGAAGTAAATTTTCACTTTTCATAATTGGAACATCAATATCATTTTCAGGCATTTCAATTTTGCCTTTGGTTAAATCTTCAAAAATAAACTTTTTATTAAAATCACCTTCAGAACGAAAACGAATTGTAAACTTTTCGCCATCTTTAATTCTTTCAGCTTTTTCTTCATTGGAAACATCTCTAAATTTCGCATATCTACCATAAATACCAATTCTCTTTTTAGATTTCGATTGATATTCTCTAATTTCATTTAATTCATCACTTGTTAAAAAACATGGATAAGCTCTACCAATAGTAATTAAATATTTGATAAAGGCATGATATATTTCCATTCTCTCACTTTGAATATATGGCCCATAATTTCCAACTGTTTTTCCTTCAAACTCATATTCATCAGGATAAATATCATAGTGACTTAAAACGTGATGAATAAACTCAACTGCCCCATCAACACTTCTTGCTTGGTCAGTATCTTCATTTCTTAAATAAAATATTCCACCACTTGATTTAGCCAGTACATAATTAATTGTCGCACTCATCATATTACCAATATGCATAAAACCTGTAGGCGATGGTGCAAAGCGAACTACTTTGGCTCCTTCTTTTAAATTTCTTTCTGGATACATTTTTTCATAATCCTCTGGTGTTTTCGTAATATTGGGGAATATTAAATCTGCTAACTCTTTATTTGTCATTATTAAACCTCTTTCCTAATAATACTATTTTACTTGAAACACGCGAAAAAAGCAAGATTCTTACTATAAATCTTGCCCACTTTTCACAAATTCTTTTAATACTTTTGATAAAGCACGCTTTTCAATTCGTGATACATAACTTCGAGATATTTTTAAATCTTTAGCGATTTCTTTTTGAGTATGTTCCTCTTCATTTAATAAGCCATATCTTTTTACTAGTATTTCTTGTTCTCTTGGCGTTAAAACATGAAAGTATTTTTTTAATAAATGAATATTATCTTTTAAATGTAAGGAATCAGCGATATCAACGGAATCATCCTTAATAATTTCAATTAGACTAACCTCTCCACCATCTTTATCATATCCAATAAAATCATTTAAACTTACGGTATTAGCTAACTTTTTATTACTTCTAAAATGCATTAAAATCTCATTTTCAATACACCTAGCAGCATAAGTTGTTATCTTTGTTGCCTTACTTCTTTGATAAGAATCAATCCCTTTAATTAAACCAATCGTACCAATACTAATTAAATCATCTGTATCATAAGAGGCATTATCAAACTTTTTTACAATATGGGCAACTAATCTTAAATTATGTTCAATTAAAATATTTCGGGCTTCTTTATCACCATTTAACATTCTAGTTATCATTTCATCTTCCTCTTCTGGTCTTAAAGGTTCAGGAAATACCCCATTAGAATAACTACCCGTAAACATGAGCATATCAGCAACAATATTTAAAAGGCTTAAAAACATAACTTCACTTCCTAATAAAGTATATTAATTAGAAAGTAAAACTATCCACTCTAATTTATTCAAAGTAAAAAGGACTTTATAATTTTATAAAATTTGTCTTTTTTTTATTTGCAAAAACGAATCTATTTTAAATTATAACCCATTTTTTCTAATTCTAATAATGCAATTAAGGATAAATTATCCTTATTTAATTCACTAATTGAATAAAATTCAGCCCCTAATGAATCATCATTTACTTCATCAATATTTAATGAAGACTGTATATCATTTTCAAATTCTAGAACTCTATAAAATATTCCTACATGATGTCCATTAATTAGCAAATTATTAAATTCCCATTCAAAACTGACTGAATCTGCATCAAATAGTTTAAAATTTTTAACTTTAATTCCTACTTCTTCTAATAATTCTCTTTTTAAAGTATCTTCTGGTTTTTCTTGAAATTCAATAGTTCCACCTGGCAAATCTAACTTGCCATTATAGGGCCCTCCATTTTTTTTAATTAAAAGGATTTTTTCTTCTTTTATTATAATTCCATAAGCGCCATACTGACAAAACTCTTTTTTTTCCATTTTCTCACCTCTTTTAAAAATTATATCAAATAAAAACAAAAATAAAAATTAGGGTTTACCTAATTTTGTTCAAAAAATTTGTCT